>CAZNAK010000129.1:1376-6743 GCA_964570645.1 uncultured Cytophagales bacterium
CCTTTTGGGAGTCCTACGACTTCCCAATCGAATGTTCCGCCTTTACCTACAAAAAGTGAGTTTTTGTACATGATCGCGCCGCTAGTATTTCGTAATACAACTTCATCGTAGGCGGTCTTAATTTTTAGGTCTGCGCTATCTAGCTCAATGTACGGACCAACCAAAGGTACGCGTTTTACTACGCCCGGGATCTCGACATATTCATCAAATCGTTTTGGGTCGGGCTTACTTCCTGGTTCGGGTTTAGCATCTCTGGGTCTGACGGGTTCGGGCGTAGTATCGAAAGCATCTTCCTCTACTTCTGTCTCGGTAAATCCCCATCCCTCGGTGCTTCCCCATCCGTCATCTCCTCCTGTTCCGTCATCCCAGTCGTCGGCAGACCCCCATCCCTCGTCGTCGGTGGATTCTGTACCCCAGGGTTCTACGCTTTCCCACCCTTCGTCAGTGGTCTCTTCGCTTTCAGTACTGACTGTTTCGGTTGTTGTGGTTATATCATCGGGGGCGAGTCCTCCTCCGATAACTTCATCGACGCGTTCCTCAAGCATCGTTTTGAGCTTTCCTTCTCGTCCAAAGCCAAAACTGAAATCACCCCGTTCTACGTAAAGGGCGTTGTTGTTGTAAGCATAGATGGTGCGTTCTTCGGCAAGCTGCCTGACGGACGTAAAAAATCGAGTCATAATGCCTGCGGCTCCACTCTCGTGCATAGAGGTATCCACGACAGCTAGGTAGCTCAAAAATGCGTCATCCGTGAAATATTCACTTGCATCAATGGCGAGGATAGATTCCAAAAACGGCACAAACTCGCTTTTAACCCTAAAATCACGGCGTTTCATTTCGGCACACGAGCGATAGATATGTTTTTTTGCTGTTTCACTGAGCGTTCCGTTGTCCCAGAATGTTGTAAACCTAGCAGAAACGTCAATGAAATCGGCATTTCGGGTTTGAGAAGCATACTGCTGAAGGTCAACAGCGAGGTTATCCATATCACGGAAAAACGTTTGCCCCAAAGTGGTCGTTGCCCCAAAGAGCAAGCAAAACAAAAGGGTTCGTCGGAAAAAGCGGGAGGTGTACATAAAACGAAACAAAGGGTTCTTTTTAGATTAACGTCAATTTACTGATTTGTTTTGATACTTTTGAGAAGAAATATAAGATCATAACTATGCACAACCTCGAAAACCTAATTGGGAATACGCCACTTGTTGAACTCAAACGTATTTTTAAGCATCCTAAAGTACGTATTTTGTGTAAGCTCGAAGGTCAAAACCCTGGGGGTAGCGTAAAAGACCGCGCTGCTTTTGGAATGATTTCGGGTGCTTTGGAACGCGGTGAGCTTAAAGCAGGCGATCAGCTTGTCGAGGCAACGAGTGGCAATACTGGAATCGCCCTGGCGATGATTGCGGCACTCAAAGGCATCAAAATTACCCTTATCATGCCCGAAAGTGCTACACTTGAGCGGCGGTTGAGTATGAAAGCCTATGGGGCAGAGCTTATTTTGACTCCCGCTGAAAAAACGATTGAACACTCCCGCGAGCTTGCCGAGGAGATGGCAGCATCAGGCGATTATTTGATGCTCAACCAGTTTGGCAATGTGGATAACTGTAAAGCGCATTACAGGAGTACTGGACCCGAAATTTGGCGCGATACGCAGGGTGAAGTCACACATTTTGTCTCTTCAATGGGAACAACAGGAACGATTATGGGGGTATCACGCTATCTCAAAGAGCAAAATCCAGCTATTCAAATCGTGGGAACGCAGCCAAAGGATGGTTCACGTATCCCCGGGATTCGCCGCTGGTCGCCCGAGTTTTTACCCAAGATTTTTGAGCCTGAACGTGTAGATCGAATTATTGATGTAAGCCAAGAGGAGGCCACGGCCATGACTCGACGCATGGCAAAAGAAGAAGGAATTTTAGCGGGGATGAGTAGTGGCGGCGCATTAACGGCAGCCCTCAAAGTAGCAAAAGAGTTGGACTCAGGAACAGTTGTATGCATCACTTGTGATCGTGGAGATCGGTATTTGAGTTCGCCTTTATTTCAAGAATAAAAAAAAGCCTTGTACACTGCTTTTAGGTACAAGGCTTTTTTTGTTCAGAAAACTGTTATATCTACATGACAAATATGAAAGCTAGGAGGGTTGCCAGAAATGCAGCAAAAAAGATACTTGTAGCAATGATCCATCTATCGCGGTCTTTTGCCTTTTGCTTGAGGGCGGCTTTCTCCAGTTCCTCCGTTTTGTCCAGCCGTGTCAGTGTGAGATACTCCTCTACGTTTTCGTCTTTGGTTTTGAGTTTGACCGTACCTACCTGACGACCTGGATGAATATGCTCTAAGTCCGTAAAGCGATTTTTGGTAAGGTCCTCCAAAGTGATCGGCTTTGGTGCATCCTCCGTTACTTTTTTCTTTTCTTTCTGCGTCAAAACGGCCACTAAAGCCGCTGTCACCATACAAGAGATGACGATGATACCAAATTCTCCCCAGTTACTCACAGGCGTGATCGCATTGGCTTGCGTATCTGCCCATGCTACGTTTGCAGCTCCCATCAAAAGCATTATCCAAAAAAGTCGTGTCATGGTTGTAGTTGTTTTAGGATTCTAATAGCTAAATAAAATACAGAGAACGTAAACTATGTACGGGCTACGAAAAAGATGCACTTTTCTTTGTCGCCACAGCTTGAAGACCTGCAAACCAATCATTTGCAAGAACGGAACACGATAAATCAGGGGGAAGACTCCTGGCGGTTATCCAATTCAGTTTGGATGTTGTCAGGATACGGTTGCATTTTCATCATAACGGAACCAAAACAGTATAAATTTTAGGATAGTTCACAGGTGGTGTAATTTTTTTGAAAAGTTTTTGCGAATCATTATTAAAATCAGTCTAAACAAGCCAATTTATGCACTTCTAATAAGGCTCTACTTATTAATAGATTGTTAATATTTTATGATTTTTGCTTACAAGTCTTGACCTAATTATTTGCCGCAGCAGCCAAAATACCGATAGCGAAAGCCAGTGTGATGAAGGCGATAAAAAAGCCTATGCTGCCCGCAACAAGACTAGAGATGAGATTTAGCGCGACATTGAGCTTCAGCGTTTTGCTAAATCGAAAAAAGTAGTAGATGAAATGCCCCCAAAGTACAATAGCGGCAAGCCCTATGGCTTCCTCGTCACCTGTGCTCGTAAAAGAGATGACCGTAGATTCAAGCAGGTATCCAGTAAAGAATATAAAGCTGAACTCGTAAAGTAAAAAACTATCTATCGTTATCTTCGGAGATTGGATGCGAAAAACAGCCCGCCAAACACGGCCAAACCCCAAAAATATCACGGCAGAAAGCCAAATCGAAAACAGTGTGATGATCTCAAAAAACCGTTGTACAACCTCGTCATCAGCACCTACGGGTTCTGTGCCAAAGGATTTTCGGAGAATAACAATGACCAATAAGTACTCAAATGTCCGTATCAAAAAATTTACGGGAGACATGAATTTCTCACCTTCGTCTTCTTTTTCGAGCAACCGCTTAGGATTATGAATACGCTTTACAGTCTCGAGGTATAACTGGAAGCCCCGTTTTATGCTCTTTAGGGGTTCTCGGAAGGCTTTATGCAAAAGTAAACTAAAAATACTGCGCTCTTTTTCGTGTTCCATAGCTACTGCGGTTCTTTGAAATCATTGATGGCCTCTTCAAGTAGCATACGTTCATAGATCGCCAGCGGGCTGGTATCAATTCGCATGACATATTCTTTTGGAGAGAGCAAGGCGTTTTCAAACTCTTTAACAAAGTCAGGGTCGTTTGTACGCTCAAGCTGCATCCGATACAGAAGTGCAAGCCCACTCGGTTTAAGAATCCGAAGGGTAGTTTCCCGTGTGTCCGTCAGAGCGTTGGAGGTATGTTGTATGCCAGACTTAGTGACGCGATTTTCGTAGGCGGTAATACCAAGCAGTCGGGTAGAATAGATTAGACTCTGTCCATTAAATCGGATGTGTGATTGCCCTGCAAATGTAGCTAGCGTGATCGCGCCAAAAATAATTCCTGCAATGACCAAAAGAACATAAATGGAAACTCCCCAACGGGTAAACCGATGATAGATCACGATGATCCGATACATTAAAATCAGTAAACTGCCTACGATAATATCAATCACGATAATCCAAAAAACTGACTTGCGATTATACCAGTACAAACCTTGCTTTGATGTCGTAGTAGTTTGATGGAGATTTATCCCCTGTGTAGCCGAAAAAATAGGTGGGGTAGGCGGAGTAGGATCAATATCTTCTAAGTAAACCGGGTATTGATACTTGACCTCTATGTTTTCTTCATTGACAAACTGCTTAAAAAAGTCAGCATTCAGGTAGTCTGGTGAAACGACGATATAAGTCAAAAAGGGCACTTGTTTCCGCAGATGCAGAATGATATCATGGAGTTGTTCCAAATCGCGGTAGTACCCCAGCTTTATGGGCATCCCGTTGGGACGCATGAGCTGTAAGGTCAGCTCCATTTCATCCTCTGCCTCGGGCCTCTTTCCAAACGAGAGGCGTTTTAGTACCTCGATATGTGTGAAGTTGTCGTAAGGAAACGTACTAACAAACGTCCCTTCAATCCCTCTTTCCTCGATGATACGCATGTGTCCATGTGCTTTACTGAATATAATTTCTGTACTCCGCTCAAATATTAGAGCCACTGTACTCACAGCAGCAAGTAGAAAACCTACCACGGGAGCGAAATTCTTGAAGCCTTGGGGCACTTTACGTAAAAAAAGAACCCCAGCCAGAAAAATCAACACGCCAATCCCCAAGAATACGTGGGGTGCTTGTGTTTCGGTGTACAATACGAGTTGATCTGTGAGGTACTTTGTCTTCATAGCCTTAAAAATAAGGATTGTTTTTCCGTATTCATCGAATGTGAACTCCTCGCGCTCGTAATTCTTTTTTGAGTTGTGGTACGGGAAGCTCGTCAAAATGGAAAATGCTGGCGGCAAGTGCGGCATCGGCAACACCCTCGCGCAGGACAGCCTCGAAATGGTCAGCCGTGCCTCCCCCTCCGGAAGCAATAACGGGAATTGAAATTTTTTCGGCAAGTTCACGATAAACCGAAACGGCAAAGCCAGACTTTGTCCCATCATGGTTCATAGAGGTGAATAGAATTTCTCCCGCGCCTAGCGTTTCAACCTCTTGCGCCCATTCCTGTAAGCCATAAGTCGTTGGGGTACGTCCTCCGTGCGTATAAACGCGCCAAAAGTCAGGTCTTTTGGTACTTGGCTCTTGTTGGGCATCAATGGCAACTACAATACACTGCCCACCAAACTCCTCGGCGGCCTGCCTGATCAACTTTGGATTTTTTACCGCAGCAGAGTTAATCGTGACTTTATCTG
>CAZNAK010000130.1:0-6741 GCA_964570645.1 uncultured Cytophagales bacterium
TGAGGAGGCAGCGGAAGATAAAGAGATCGAAATCGAAGCGGCGGATAATGGTAAGTTGTACCTACAGCCGGGTACTTATACTGTCGTTTTGAGCCTCGACGGCGAGGAACAAACACAGGAGTTTGCGATCAAACCGGGCAAAGAAAAGCCGCAGCGGGCGGTGTTGCCGAAGCGACCGTAGGTAACACATGCAATTCATTTGTATCAAGCCCCTTTGGAAGTACCCAAAAAACTTCTAGGGGCTTGGTATTTGACACGTTCATTGCTTTAGATTCGATAAAAAAAGCAGATAAAGGATGTCCAATACATTGCCTAAAAATCAGCAAAAGCCGCAGTATCGTGCGAAATGGCGAAACGAGTTATATGATATTATCTTTGAGGCGGATACGTTTTGGGGAAAAGATTTTGACGTTGCGCTACTCGTTGCTATCGTCCTAAGTGTTCTGACGTTGATGTTGGAGAGTGTCAGGGAGGTGAATGAGCTTTTTGGGTTCTACCTCCGTACCCTTGAGTGGATATTTACCATTCTTTTTACCTTAGAGTATTTGTTACGAATTATCACGATTGATCGCCCGGTACGTTATATTTTCTCGTTTTTTGGGATAGTAGATTTTCTTTCTATCGTACCTACTTATCTGGGTTTATTCTTTTTTGGTTCGCAGTCTTTGATTGTCATTCGGACACTAGGGCTGTTGCGGGTTTTTCGTATCCTCAAGATTGCCCCGATGCTCGGAGAGGCGCGTCAGTTGTCTGAGGCTCTTCGGGCAAGCCACCGCAAGATTATCGTTTTTCTCCTCTGTGTGCTTTCCATTGTTGTCATTATGGGGACGATCATGTATTTGATTGAAGATGCGCAAAATGGGTTCACCAGTATTCCAAGAAGTATCTATTGGGCAATCGTAACGCTTACGGCGGTAGGTTACGGCGCCATCGCTCCCCAAACAGTACTTGGGCAGTTCTTTGCCGCGACAATTATGATTTTGGGGTACAGTATTTTGGCTGTTCCTACGGGGATTGTCTCTGCCGAAATGGCAAAGGTATCCAACAAGTCTTCAGAAAAAAAATGCCCACAATGCACCTACTATCAACCTGATACGGATGCGGACTTTTGCAAATATTGTGGAGGGAAGCTAGTTTAGTAGCTGGGTGACAGTTGTGTCTTATTTTACGCTTTCTCTACTTGGTACGCGTATCTTAGTAGATTTTATTCTTTTTTATTCTTAAAAGGAAACTTACCAGAGATTTTTTGCGTTCAGACAGTAAGCATATAAAGGTGATAAGATTGTCGAGTCACCAAATAAATAAAGAGAAAGTGTCCTTTCAAATCAATAGGGTTAAGTTGTAAGCTGAAAAAGAGTCTGATATTTTATCGGACTTTTTTTATTTTATACTTACCTTTGTCATCCTGTATAAAACTGGGTCCGTAGTTCAACTGGATAGAATATCAGGTTTCGGCCCTGAGGGTTGGGGGTTCGAATCCTCCCGGGCTCACAAGTTCAAGAAAAAAGCCACTTCTCTCTGATCTGACAGAAGTGGCTTTTTCTATCAAAGACTTCCAATTTCATTCTCATGCCCACGCACACACATCGAATTGACTCTGAGCTTCATTCGGCATTTTTGGCAGAAGAGCGTGAAGATCCTGTCACGGGCGACCCCATCCAAGTAGGTGATGAAGTCGTGCTTTGTGCAAGTTGCGGATCAGCTTTTCTCAAGGACAGTTGGGACTATTTGGACGGTAAACACTGCGAACAAAAGCAAACTCTAGCACAGATACCCCTAAACGACGCGCTCACCATTCGGTGGACGACAGGGCAAGAGCTGTTCAAGAACAAAATAAAGCGTAACGTAAGGTCATGGTGGTCATCGCTTGCTGTTGTGGTGATTTTTCTGTTGATCAATCTCGCTGATGGGTTTGATAGCGGGTTTATGGCTTTTTATCTGAGCTTTTTGATGCTATGGGCGGGGTATGAGAGTCAGGTGACTCTTTATCATTTAAGTATCAAGAGCCAAGCTATAAAGTTGCGTTACCCCTTTCGTATCGGACGACCCAAAAACGAAGAGATACGTTTACGCAATTTAAGTCGCATTACGTTTCAAGATCGCTTTGCTTTCGGGGAATGGCGTCCTCCTTTACTGATTTTGGAGTATAAAAATGGAGAAGTTCGTCGTCTTACCCTTCCCCGTGATTTGAAGAAAGCCCCTGCTCGAAAAGACCTTTTTGATGCGCTTCATCGTGTCAGTAGAACGGTAGAGGTAAAAGTAATCACTACAGATGCACGAGAGTTGCGGCATCTTAGGCAAATTCCCGTTGGTACTCACCATCAGTTTGAGGTAATTCGGTGGTAGTGCTATGAAGTCTAATATTTTTTTATGACTTTTAAATCCAAACAACACCCTGTGCGAGCATGGAAATGGAAATAGACTTTGAAAGCATAATAAATGCGATAAAATGGAAGGTCACTGCGTGGTTTAATTTGACCGTGATGCATTTACCTAATTTTATACTGGGTATTCTGGTCGTTTTTGTATTTTCACGTTTAGCAAAGCTGGTTTCCCGCCTTTTCTATCGTTTAGCCTCTCGTGCTTTTGATAACGAAACGGTATTGCGCGTCTTTAGCACACTTATTTCTTCCATTATTTTTTTAGTAGGCGTTTTTATCGCGCTCTCTATTTTGGAATGGGATAAAACGGTAACTTCTTTGCTTGCAGGTGCGGGAGTGGTAGGACTGGCACTTAGTTTTGCTTTTCAGGACTTGGCCACCAACTTTATTTCGGGAATCTTTATTGTTGCCCAGAAGCCACTCAAATTAGGTGATTTGATTGAAACGAATGGGTACATGGGGGTTGTTTATCAAGTGGGTTTACGTTCGATTACCTTGCGCACCCTTGACGAACAGCACGTAATCATCCCTTCTAAGGACGTTTTTCAGCATCCACTCAAAAACTATATGTTCAATAGCCGCCGCCGTGTAAAGGTATCCGTGGGTGTTGCCTATAATTCAAACTTAGACTTGGTGCAAAAAGTAACGCTCGAAGCGGTCAAATCAGTAGAGGAGGTGGATAAAAACTATAAAATCTATGTCAATTACGTAGAGTTTGGGGGGAGTTCTATCAACCTCGATGTTTTTTTCTGGATTGCTCGTAGCAATCAGGGCTATTATCTTAGCGTTCAGAGTAAAGTTATTGTTGCTATCAAAAAGGCCTACGATAAAAATGATATTAATATTCCGTTCCCTATTCGTACGATTGACCTTAGTATGGCAAAAAAGCAGGGCGGTTTCAGAGACATAGAGTGAGACAGGGCAATTCTGCATGATTGTAGAACGGTTTTTGAAACGGCTTCTATAAATCTTTCCGTACACCTATGTTCTGGTCTTCCTTATTTCTGTCGTTTGTTTTCATACAATCTTTCTGTGTTAGCTCGGAGGAGAAAGCACTTACAGATGCGCTCATGACGGCACGTACCGCCCAGCAGCTTGCTCCTTTGCCCTTGTCCAGTTCACTTTCTTATGTAGCCCACCTCCATGCGAAAGATTTAGCAGAGAACTACGACCCTGAAAGCGACTGTTTGCTTTCTAGTTGGTCAGATCAGGGCGAGTGGAAGCCCTGTTGCAACCTGCCCAAGTACCCCGAAGGAGATTGTATGTGGGCAAAACCCCGTGAGTTGAGCAACTACAAAGCTAATGCCTACGAGCTAATCTTTCAGTTACCCGACTCCGTAGCGCGAGAGGAAGAAATCGCGGCGTTCTTACTAGCCAGCACTGAGCTTCAAGCGATGCTTTTGGAGGAAGGCTGGGGAGGCTGGAAAGCATTTGGCGTGGGAAAGTCAGGTAAGTTTATTTCACTTTGGTTTGGTCATGCTCCCGATCCAGCAGGGGTAGCGCAAACTTGTCCAGGGGAGAGCGAAGAGCAACGAACAGTCGAGCTTAGGGATTCTCCAGACTCAACGGCGGTTACGACAGAGATTATCACCAAGGAAGGAAGGCGGCATTATCTGATTTCGGCAAGTTATGCGACCTTGTCGGATGCCGAAACAGCACTTTCAGCACTTTCCGAACGTTTTCCTGAGGCAAAAATCCTATCTTCGGAGACCAATCATCGTATTTCTTTAGAAGATTTTGCCGAGCTTTCAGCGGCCAAAGCGCGTCGTCGTGCGCTTATGAGCGACTTCTCAGGGATTTGGTTATTAACTTATTAGGTTGTTTTAGCCTCGCACCTTTTCTAAGGATATTTCGTTTTTATGAGCGCGACCTAACAAAAAGTATTCCGTATCGCTTGTTATCGCTTCAAATATTGTTATTTTTGTTTTGAAGTACACTACTAGTCTATGCAAAAGTTATATCTCAACCAATCGATGACCCAAAAGCTGTCTCCTCAGCAGATACAGTTCATCAAGCTTTTGCAAATACCAACTGCAGAATTAGAGTCTCGCATTGAAGAGGAATTAGAGTCCAACCCCGCACTGGAAGAGGGACGCGAGGAGAGTAAAGAGAAAGAAGAGATGCAGGAGGAACGCGAGACCGAAGAAAACGACAGCCTCGAAGATATTGACGTGGAAGATTATATCAACCCCGATGATATTTCGGGGTATAAGATGCAAGGTGATGGAAACTATCGGGAGGATGACGACAAGGAAATGCCCATTGCTACACGCGATACTTTGATGGACTCTCTGGTTCAACAGTTGGGTTATTTGCATCTCTCGGACAGGCATTACCTTATTGGGGAGCAGATTATCGGGACGATTGATGAGGATGGCTATATCCGACGCGACCTTCAAGCGATTGTAAACGATTTGGCGTTTTCTCAAAACATCGAAAGTAATATCCTTGAAGTAGAAGAGATCTTAGAGAAAATACAACGCTTTGAGCCTGCGGGGATTGCCGCGCGTGACCTCAAAGAATGCCTGATGCTTCAACTAGAACGCCGTTCGGATCAAGAAAATTCTGCTGTCCAAAATGCTATTCGTGCTTTGACGCTTTGCTTCGAGGAGTTTAAAAAGAAACATTTTACCAAAATTCAGAAGCGTCTTAGCATCACGGAGGCAGACCTTAAAGCGGCCATAGACATCATTATTCGTCTCAATCCAAAGCCAGGCGGGGTATCGGGGAGCTTTGTCAGGACTCAGTATATCATCCCTGATTTCATTATGAAAAATAACAACGGTAAGTTGGAGGTGTTTCTGAACTCTAAAAACGCGCCAGACCTTCATGTAAGCCGTTCGTATTCGGATATGCTAGAATCGTACAGCAAGAGCGATAAAAAAGACAAAAAGATGCGGCAAACGGTTAGTTTTGTCAAACAAAAGCTAGACGCTGCCAAATGGTTTATTGACGCGATCAAGCAACGCCAACAAACGCTCCTCAATACCATGCACGCCATTATGCAGTATCAGCATGAGTTCTTTTTGGATGGCGACGAAAGCAAACTCCGTCCCATGATCCTGAAAGACATCGCCGAGAAGATTAATATGGACATTTCTACGGTGTCTAGGGTTGCCAATAGCAAAGCAGTGCAGACAGACTTTGGGATTTTTCCACTCAAATTTTTCTTTTCTGAAAGTATATCCACCGACTCAGGCGAAGATGTGAGTAGCAAACAGGTCAAATACATCCTTCGTAAGATTATCGAAGACGAGAACAAGCGTAAACCACTCTCAGATGATAAGCTCGAAAAAATGTTACGGGCCAGAGGTTATCAAATCGCTCGGCGGACAGTAGCAAAGTATCGTGAGCAGATGAACATACCCGTAGCTCGACTTCGTAAAGAATTATGAATTAAATGGAACATCATATCCAAATCAAGTGTTCCTTTCTAAGTAACTGTGAATAAATGTGGACTATGAAGGAGAAGAAAGTAGAAGCGGTAATATCCTTACTTGATGATCGGGATAACGCAGTGTGGGAAAATATCAAAAAGACAATCTTGGAAGCAGGCGTTGACCTGTTACCTCGCCTAATCAAAGAGCAGCAAAGCAATCAAAATCCGATTGTACAAGATCGGGCAGACATACTGATCCGAACGCTATATTTTGGAGAGTTGAAAGAAAAACTTCAAAACTGGAAAAATCATAATAGCAACGACTTACTAGAAGGAATGCTTCTGTTGGCCTCTTACGAGAATCCAGGAATTGATCACTATGTTTTTGAGCACGTCTTAGATCAACTTTATGCCAAAGCGTGGGTCAATCTGGGCGCAAGCTCTAGCCCGATGGAAAAAATCAAGCTGTTTAACGGGGCATTCTTTGATTCCTTAGGCTTTCGCCCCACACATCCAGACAAATTCCACGATCTTGAAAACTCACTCATCGACGTAGTTTTTGAGAAACGACGCGGTAATCCAATTTCTCTTTGCATTATTTATATGCTGATCGCACAGAAGATGAAAATACCCGTCTATGGCGTTAACCTTCCCAACCTCTTTGTGCTGATTCATGATGACCCTGAAGCGCGGTTTTATATTAATGTATTCAATCGTGGCTCCTTTTTCACACGGCATGAAATTGATGCTTTTTTGGCACGCTTAGGTATCGAGTCCATCCCTCCGTACTATGAACCTTGTAACCACGAGATGATTGTGCGGCGTGTGCTACGAAATATGATGGTTTCTTATGAGCAGATGCAGCAGCCAGAGCGCGTCCGAGAGATCTATGAGCTGTTAGAGATCTGGGAGTAAGGACGTAAGCTTATCCGTTATGAAAATATACTTAACGATTATGGTACTTGTTTTCACGGCTCTTTC
>CAZNAK010000131.1:0-4585 GCA_964570645.1 uncultured Cytophagales bacterium
GAGTAGATTTTGTTTCTATGGGCGCACTCATACACTCGGCAGGGCAGTTAGATATGAGCTTAAAAGCCGTCTAAATTATTTTTTACGCTAAAGTCGAGCATTTATAAATTCGAGTAAGAACTGTAAAGCAATGTTTTTTAGTTACTTTATTTATAATTTATTAAAGGAATATAACTAATATAAAACCAAGCTGTTTATCTTTGTGTTATTATAAATAGACTCAACTACTCTTGGATATGAAAATAATAAGAATAATAGCGTATGGGATGCTTCCACTTACCTTTCTATTAACTGGCTGTGGAGAATCTTTTGAAGATTCAAGCGACTGCATGCGTCCACAGTCAAAAGAAATTAGTATCAAATCCTATAACTTTCCGCCGTTCCAGAAACTACACATCAAAGGAGAGCTAGAAGTGCTTTTAGTACAAGGGAAAAACTATACCATGGAAGTCCGGGGGTCTGAAAACCTTATCAACAACCTCTCCATAGAACAAGAACAAGAGACGCTCAAGATTAAGCCCGAGCGGTGTATGCATCATACAGGAAGACTTTATTTATTTTTACAGGCCCCACAGCTATCCGAAATTCGACTTTATGAGTCCACTTACCTGACAGGAGATATTTGGCGTGGCGAGGAAATCTCCCTGTATGCCGAAGAAAGTAGTGCCATTGACATGGAGCTAGAAGTCGTGGAGGCAAATACCTACGTACGAGATGCTAGCAGTATTTGCTTGCGCGGTATTGCGGAAAAGCACGTCGGATCAGTGCTTGGAAAGAGTTCTACCTATGCAGGAACACTAATCAGTCAGGAAGCGGATTTTACCGTAAATGGAGAGCGAAGTAGTGCAACGCTATTAGTGGGTAGCCGCCTTGAGGCTAGTGTACAAAATGGTGGAACGATATTTTATGCAGGCAATCCGCCCATAATAAAAGCTTTAGTAGATGCTCGTTCTGACCTACTGCCAGTGAATTAACCGATAAACCGATCGTATCAAACCTTCAAAAAACCACCGACCATTGAACTGATAAGTGTCAGGAGGAAAAAAAGGAATGCTAACGTAAAAGAAATCTCTTTATCAAGCTCAAAAAGTACCGAAAAAGCCGTAAACGTTAGTTCACGTGCCCCCACGCTACCAATCGTAATGGGCAGTACAGCAGCCAGGGAAGATACCAAAAAGATAAACGTGAAAAGTGCGTAATTTTCTCGGATGCCCCAAGCAAATAATAACAGAAAAATACACCCAATTTGTAATAACTGCACCAAAACGGAGGGAAGTAAGGCTTTCCAAAACGTAGGGTATCCCGCTGGAAGTGCGTAACGAATAAAAATACCCAGTACAGGAATACCAATTACGCCAGTCGTGATAGCGAGGATCACATAAAGCATATTCTCCTGGAGCGGTGTGAGGAAAAACGAAATCACGAGTACAATCAGAATACCACCAAGTCCACCCAAACGGTCTGCCAGCGAAGCCTGAATGATATGTTTGCTAGAAACATCTTTGTTTTGCTGCTTAAGCCAGTAGATTTTGTAAGCATCCCCTCCTATTCCGCCGGGTACAAAGGTGTTGTAAAACATTCCCGCATAATAAAGCCGTACTTGCTGCCAAAAAGGAAATTTAATACCCAAGTTCAGATAAAATAAATTGATTCGTTTGACGGATACAAACTGGGACGCATTAAGAAGCAATAATGCACCGAATAAAAAAGTGGGCGGTAGCTCCAAAATTAATTTACCTGTGTCTTTCCAATCAATTTGAAGGGATATAAAATAGATTAGCCCCACGGAGACCAAAACTTTAAGCCCCAGAAGTAGCTTCTTTTTCACGAATTAGCAGATTTTTCACCAACAAAAACCTCTTTAATCCGATAGGGCTTTTTGTTCTGCGACTCAAAATACGTCCGCATCATCACCTCCGCCATCACACCAAAGGTCAGTAGCTGTAATCCTCCCAGTACCAAAATAACACCCAGAATCATCAGTGGCCTGCCCCAGATGTCGTTACCAAGCGCTTTGAGAATCAGGAAGTACAAGCTTACCAACGACCCCGAAAAGAGTGCGAACAAGCCCGGAGGAGCAAAAAGGTGGATAGGGCGACGGAAATACTTCTGAAAAAAAAGCATCAAAATCAGGTCACTCACTACTTTTGACGTTCTGCCCAGCCCATACTTTGAAGTTCCATGGATCCGCGCATGATGACGTACGTCCATTTCCGCGATTTTTGCCCCTTGCAAAACCGCTAAAACAGGAATAAAGCGATGAAGTTCGCCATAAAGTCCAAGGTTTTTGGCAATATCCTGCTTAAAAATTTTGAGCGTACAGCCATAATCTGTCAGATGAACGCCCGTAAGATTACGAATGATGCGGTTAGCAATTTTACTTGGTAACTTTCGGAGTAAGGCACCATCTTGACGGTTTTTACGTACACCAGCGACCACATCAAAACCACCATCCTCTAGCTTTTTAAGCATCACAGGAATGTCGGCAGGGTCGTTCTGCAAATCGCCGTCTATCGTTACCACGTACTCGCCTTTTGCAGCCTGAATGCCCGCATCCATGGCAGTAGTTTGCCCATAATTTCGATAGAAGATCAAGAGTTTGACGCGCTCACTTGCCAGTTCACGGATACGCTCCACGGTACGATCTGTAGAGCCGTCGTCAACCAAAATAATTTCAAAATCAAAGCCTTGAAGTGCCGATTCGATGTTTTCGAGCAAAGGCTGAATGTTATCCTCTTCGTTGAGGAGCGTAGAAACTACCGAAATTTGCATACGCAAAGATACTTACTTTTTTTCCGCCGAACCTTGGCTGCTCAGATGTTCAACGAAATCTTCGCAGAGTTCGTGCATTTTTTTCGCCATATACTCGTCTCCCGTAGCTTGCTGAATGGTATCGGCAAGCCCAAAAAGAGTGTCTAAACAAAGACGCTTCATATCGTCCATGGGCATATCTTGTGTCCAGAGATCAATACGAAGCGTTTCATGATTAGCATGATCCCAGACAGACATAGCGACTGCCTTGGCTTCACTGAGTTGCTTAGTAGGAGAGTCGTCGGCACGCCAAAAAATTTTATCGATGAAGTCTTTCTCATCAAGCTCGATACTAAAACGGATTTCGGACTGTTTTGCCATAAGGTAAAGAATTTAGGCTGCCATGAGCGTCTCAACTCAAGAGCAGCACGACGAATAAGTTTGATTAAAAAACACCTCTTTCTACGACTGAGAAAGAGGTGCTTTGGTTTGTTTGTACTTTATATTTTTTATCGCTTGAGCTTAAAGACGATTGGCACCATAAAACGCTGACGTGCAGGACGACCGCGTTGTTTGGCAGGTGCCCACTTTTCAGGGTAGTTTTTGATCGCTTCAATAACCGTTTCATCCAAGCCATAACCAAGCGGTTTTACAGACTTAATATCTGAAAGCGTACCATCTTTTTCGACGACAAAACTCATGCTTACACGACCTTCAATCCCCGCACGCTTAGCCGCTTTCGGGTACTCTACGTTACTGTAAACGTACTTCAAAAACTCTTGAATACCCCCTGGTGGTTCGGCTGGTTTTTCAAGCTGGAAGGCCATAAAGATTTCGTTGGTTTCCTCTTCTTCCTCTTCTTCTTCTACCTCAACAACTTCCTCGATAACCGTTTCTTGGTCAATTTCAACATCTAACTCCACCTCAATTTCTTCTTCAATTTCCTCTTCGTCGGGAACTTCGATGATCTCTGGTGTCTGGATTTGCTTTGGTGGTGGCGGTGGTGGTGGCTGCTCCGTAATCGGAATATCTTCCTGCTCCTCAAACTCAGTATCCACAACCCCCAAATCTACCATAGCCGCTCGTTCGTAAGACTTCCAGTTAAAAGCCATAAAAGTTAACCCTAAGCTGATCGCAAGACCTGTATTGAATAGCAAGCCAGAATACTTACTAATGTCCACATCATAATATTTTTTGCCCCAGATTTCGCCGCCACCTTTCTGAAGGATGCTGCTTCCTGCACGCTCCATTAAAAAGCCGAACAGACGAACTAGGACCACAATGCCCGATAAAAGTACTGGAACCAAGACCCAGACACCAATGCTAGCATCTAAGGCAAGTTCAATCGGGCGACGGAACAGCAAGGTAATGATCCCCACAAGGAGAACCACACCGCTTACTCCGAACACTATATCTCGAACCATTTTCATAAGAGAAGTCGTTTTAATTCGCCAATAGCCAAAAGTAACGATTTATCAAGCGGGATGAAAATTTAACCATTACTTTTTCCTGATTAGTAAAACTTCTCCTGTCATCTCACCGGGGACAGCAATGCCCATCAAGTGTAAAATCGTTGGCGCAAGATCACCCAATTTCCCTTCTTTAATATCGTATTCATCTGGTGCGTTTACCAAAATACACGGTACGGGATTGGTTGTATGTGCGGTATGTGGCTTGCCCTCAGGCGTTTTCATGGTCTCGGCGTTACCATGGTCAGCAATGACGAGAATCGCGTACTCTTTTCCGATGGCTTTCTCAACGACGGCTTTAGCACAAGCATCCACCGTTTCACAGGCTTTTATCGCCGCAGCCATATGGCCTGTATGTCCGACCA
>CAZNAK010000131.1:4595-5410 GCA_964570645.1 uncultured Cytophagales bacterium
ATATCAGGATTGGCGAAGTTAAGGCAAATAAAGTCTGCGGGATCAGTATCAAGTGCTTCCAAAATACCATCTCGGATATCCGTTGCGCTCATTTCAGGTTGTAAATCGTAAGTTGCTACTCTGGGGGAGGGACACATAATCCGACGCTCGCCCTCGAAGGATTCTTCGCGTCCTCCCGAAAAGAAAAAGGTGACGTGCGGGTATTTTTCGGTCTCTGCAATCCGAATTTGGGTTTTCCCGTGTGTTTCCAGCACCTCGCCGAGCGTGTTTTTAAGTTCGATTTCGTCAAAAAGCACAGGCACATTTTTGAAGTTGGCATCGTAGCGCGTCATGGTGACGTAGTGCAAAGGCAGCGTTTTCATGTCATGTTCTGTGAAGTCCTCCTGCGTCAAAGCCTGCGTGATTTGTCGGCAGCGATCGGTGCGGAAGTTGAAGCAGATCACTACATCATTTTCCGAGATTTTAGCGACTGGCACGCCTGAACTATCTACGGTAACGATCGGCTCAATAAACTCATCCGTCACACCTGCTTCATAGGATACTTTTACACCGTCCAGCGGATTTTTAAACGCCGCTCCCTCACCCTTCACGAGTGCGGCGTAGGCTTTCTGGACACGCTCCCAACGTTTATCTCGATCCATAGCAAAATAACGCCCCGTGACCGAAGCGAGCTTTCCGGCTGTATTTGTGAGCGTTTTTTGCAGGTCATTGAGGTATTCCAGCCCGTCTGTGGGTGCAGTGTCGCGTCCGTCCGTGAAGGCGTGTACGTAAAAATCACTCACCTCCGCTTCCTTCGTGATCTGACAAAGTACCTT
>CAZNAK010000131.1:5420-6741 GCA_964570645.1 uncultured Cytophagales bacterium
CGTAGGTGAGAGTGTACGCCGCCATCTGAGACCAAGCCGATGAAATGCAGATTTGCGCCCGTGTTTTTCACTTTGTCAACTGCCTTTTGTAACACTTTATTTTGTGCCAACTTCCCCGACTCAATCGCCCGATCTATCCGCACCAAATTTTGATACACGACGCGCCCTGCTCCAATGTTCATGTGTCCTACTTCGGAGTTTCCCATTTGTCCCTCAGGAAGTCCAACAAAAAGCCCGTCTGTACGAAGTGTCGTGTGTGGGTTTTCTGCCCAAAGGCGATCAAAAAAAGGTGTTTTGGCTTGCGCGATAGCAGAAACCTTAGGGTTTTGTGTCATTCCCCAGCCATCAAGGATCATTAGGAGTGTTTTCATGAAGGCAAAAGTAGTGATTTTAGTACGTTTTTGATGAACAAAAAAACCAAGAGAAACGCGGCGAAGGCTTCGCAAGCTAATGATGTCTTCCTTCGAGCGTTCGGGTAATATTTTTAGAACTCTAAAAAATCAGTTTACCATACCTACAACAAGTTCATGACGGTTGGCCGCTTCGAGTCTGCAAATCCCTAAAACTTTATCCAACACTGTAAGTTCTTTATACAAACGAGAAACAACTGGCTATGAATTACGCGGCAATCGCTCCAAAAGACCTCCTCAAAATCAAGACTTTAGGCGACCTAAAAGCAGCGGGCTACACCTCGCGCTCAGTCAAGGCAGAGTTACGCGATAACCTTATCAAAAAACTCCAAGCGGGCGAAACAGCATTTCCTGGCATTTATGGCTACGAAGATACCGTTATTCCAGACCTTGAACGGGCTATTTTGTCGATGCACAATATCAATTTGCTCGGATTGCGTGGGCAAGCTAAAACGCGCCTGGCACGTCTGATGGTCAACCTTTTGGACGAATATATTCCTGCCGTGGAAGGTTCTGAAATCAATGACGACCCGCTCAAGCCCCTGACAAAGTTTAGTAGTGATTTGATCGAAGAGAAAGGCGATCAAACGCCCATTCGTTGGGTGCATCGGGAGGAGCGATACACCGAAAAACTTGCCACACCAGATGTTTCGGTGGCTGACCTAGTGGGTGACGCTGACCCGATTAAAGCGGCAAACTTAAAACTTTCGTACTCTGATGAGCGTGTGATCCACTTTGGCTTGATTCCGCGTTCGCACCGTGGGCTATTTGTTATCAATGAGCTGCCCGACCTTCAAGCACGGATTCAGGTAGCGTTATTCAACATTTTGCAGGAAGGTGATATTCAGATTCGTGGCATCCCCCAGCCCGCCCAGATAAATGATCCGTTCCAGCCCGGCATCGGCCGCGGC
>CAZNAK010000132.1:0-6732 GCA_964570645.1 uncultured Cytophagales bacterium
GCAGGTAGTTATTTTCCCTAAATTTAGCAAATTCCTGAAAATCCTAGTTGAGCCAAAAACCAGAAACTTTGGGTGAGTACCAATCAAGGTTTGTCCCGATTTGATCCCAAAAAATTAGCTTTTGAAAACTTTGATAAAAGCGACGGCTTACAAGGTAATGAGTTCAACACAAATCCTTTTTTTAAGAACGAGCGAACAGGAGAGCTTATTTTTGATGGAAAAAGTATGGAGAAGGCATAATAAAAAGTTCGTTGTTGAGGATTTCTACTTTTACTTTGAGATCGGAAGGTAATACGCGGGTAAGCTCGTTGTAAGTCCATTTTTTATCCGAAGGAAACTGGTCTGCCAATGCTTTGACTTCCTCAAAAGTGGTGATGTTCTTTGTCTCTTTAGCTTGAACCTGTTCTTCTACCTTCTCCACAAAGTTTAACTGCCTCACAAATGCCATGGAGATCTCCGCCTGCCGCTCGTCGTTAAGTGTAACTACGATCTGTCCCATCTCTTTATCATTTATCTCAAAAATACAATATCTCTTTCAAGAAAAAAACACCCAGATAGCCGTTTAGCTTCCTGGGTGCTTTGATCTTTCGCCTAACTACGTCCTATTCTTTTTTCGCAATCGTAGTTCGTACAGTCTCGTTACCCATTTTACGCTTGAACCAGCGCGAAACCTGATTTTCAAAGACATACATTGCAGGAACCACAACGAGTGTCAGGAAGGTCGCAAAGGTGAGTCCGTAGATGACTGTCCACGCCATTGGACCCCAGACGGCGGCGTTATCTCCACCCATATAAATATCGGCATTGAACTCCGAGTAGAATCGGAAGAAGTCAATGTTAAAGCCTGTGGCTAGTGGAATAAGTCCTAAAACGGTCGTAATCGCCGTCAGAAGAACAGGACGCAGACGTGCGTAACCACCCTGAACCACACATTCAATGTAGTCTGTCATCGGAAGGTCTTCCCCTTCGGTCAAGCCTAGTTCTTGTTTTTTGCGCTGTCGCGTGAGGTTCATGTAATCCACCAGAACAATGGCGTTATTCACCACAACGCCCGCCAAGGAAATAATCCCGACTCCCGTCATGATAATCACGAAATTATCGCGGAAGATAAATAAGCCCAAAAACACCCCCGTCGTTGAGAACAGAATTGAGATAAAGATAATAAATGGCTGCGTGACGGAGTTAAACTGTGCCACCAAGAGGAAGAAAATCGCTGCTAGAGCTAGTAGGAAAGCATTGACCAAAAACGCCAGTGATTTGGCTTGCTCTTCCTGCTCGCCGCCAAACCGGTAAGTATAACCGTCGGGCAGTTCAAAGGAGGTTGCTATCATATTGCGGATTCGTCCTACGATCTCGTTGGCGTTAGCGCCCTCTTTCACGTTAGAACTTACCGTCACGACGCGATCCAAATCTTTACGTTTTATCTCACCTAAAGAAGAGGCAAAATCCACCTCCGCAACCGCAGAAATCGGAATTTGACTGATATTTCCTCGGTTATCGCGGAAAGTGATACGCTGGTTCATCAGATTCTCGAGATCATAGCGGTATTTTGGTGCCAGACGAAGCTGGATCGGGTGGTCGTCGTCGCCGTCTTTGAGCTTTGAAACCTCTTTTCCGAAGAGTGCGGTACGAATTGTGGTTGCCACCATCCCCGTAGAAAGTCCGTATTTGAGGGCTTTTTCGCGGTCAATGCTTAAAATAAGTTCTGGCTTACCTGTTTCTGCCTCGATTTCAAGCTGATCGATTCCTTGAATCTTCATGTCTTCGATATTTCGCTTCAAACGCTCAGCTTCGGTAAGCAAGACTTTATAATCCTCCCCTACAATTTCAATCGAAACGGGCTTCCCTGTTGGTGGGCCACCTTGATCACGCGCTGTAACGATTTTTACGCCGGGGATGTCCTTGACAGCTTCTGAGAGGTCACGCATCGCTGCTGCCGTACTTTTACCGCCGCGCTCTTTGAACTCTACGAAGGCAATCGTGAACTTGGCACGGTGCGGCTTAGAACCTCCACCGCCGCCCATACTTTTCTGGGGGTCTTCGGTGGCTTCTCCGACGTTGGTGACGATGGATTCCGTGATGTCTTTGTAAGGCTTTAGCGTTTTGAATACTCGTTTTTCGAGCGACTTAATAAAATCGTCTGTCTGCTCAATGTCTGTTCCGAGCGGAAGTTCGACAAACATCATCACCTGCTTGGGTTCTCCGTTAGGGAAAAATTCCACGGCAGGAGCGTTGGAAAACATCAAGCCGATACTAGCCACCATTACGAAAAACATTCCCACAATCAATAAAAACGGGCGCACACCTTTCAAGAAAAAGCGTAAAGTGCTGATGTAACTACGTTCAACCCCAGGTAAAAACTTTGTCTGAAACCAGTTAGAAGCTGGCGTAAGAACGAATAAATTGAGAACCGTTACGATGGAAAAAGTCATCAGAAGGTTCGGAAGCGTATAATTGACTTGTTCAGCGGAGGCGGCTAAAGCGTATAATCCACCTGCCAAAACGGTCGCGATAATCGCTAAAATCAACGACCATTTACGTCGAGACTTTAATCCCGTATCCGTTGAACTAACTTTAGCAAAAAACTTCGTGAAAACGGGGTTAATCACCAAGCCGACAAAGAGCGAAGATGCCAAAACGATAATCAGTGTGATCGGCATATACTTCATAAACTCGCCCATCAGTCCACCCCAAAAGGCAAGCGGTACAAAGCCTGCCAAGGTCGTTCCCGTCGAGAAAATAATTGGCATGGCTACCTCCCCGACCCCCTCACGGGCGGCTTGAACGGGTTTCATGCCTTGTTCCATCAGTCGGATGATGTTTTCGATCACCACAACGGCATTATCCACCAGCATCCCCAGGGCGATAATCAGGGAGAAAAGTACGACGATATTCATCGTCACGCCCGAGAAGTTGAGGATGATAAAGGTGATAAGCATCGAGAGTGGAATCGCTGCACCTACCAAAAGGGCGTTACGGAGACCCATGAAGAAGAGCAGCACCACGACCACCAAAATCACCCCAGAAATAATACTATTCAGGAGGTTCGAGATTTGCGAACGGATTTCGTCGGATTGCTCGTTAGTAATCACTACTTCAAGGCTTGAGGGAAATACATTTTCCTTTGCCTCAGCAAGGATCGCTTTGATCTTTTCGTCGGCTTCGATGAGGTTTTCACCACTTCGCTTTTTAACCAAAAGCGAAATTACGGGGGCATTTCCTTTTTCTACAAACTCTTCTGTTGCTAGGCGTGCGTACCCCTTACGCTCCTCGTAGGTATCCACCACATCGGCAACGTCGCGTAGATAAATTGGGCGTTGCTGCTCCGATTTAATGATAATATTTTCGATTTGCTCGGCGGTCTTGAACTCACCCATGATACGGATCGAACGGCGGCTTCCGTTTGTAAGCAGGTCACCCCCAGAAATGGAGAGGTTTTCTCCCGCTACCGCTTTTTCAATATCGTTGAAGCTTACCCTCATGGCTTCCATACGATAGAGGTCAGCGTTGATCTGAATTTCACGATCTACGGCTCCCGTAATTTGTGCCTCGGAGACCTCAGGGATTTCTTCTATTTCATCCTGCAAATACTCGGCGTATTCCTTGAGTTTATCGACTTCAAATTCACCCGATAGGTTGATGAACATGATCGGTGTTTCCGAAAAGTCTAGTTCTTGTACCGAAGGGTCTGTTTCAAGGTCAGAAGGAAGCTCGGACTTTGCCCGATCTACGGCATCTTTTATATCCGTGAGGGCTTTGGTGACCTCGGCATCTTCCTCAAACTCGACCAAAATTGCGGAGACATCCTGAACGGAGGTTGAGTTGATCTCTGTGACTCCTTTGACAGATTTAATTTCCTTTTCAATCGGTCGTGTGATGAGGTTCTCCATATCCGCAGGTGAGTTCCCTGGGTAGATGGTATTGACGTAAATCTGTGGCAGCACGATCTCGGGATATAACTCCTTTGAAGTCTGCTGATACGAGACTACCCCGAAAATGATGATGATCGTCGCCAAGACGAACACACTAATGCGGTTGTTTAGTGCCAAGGTGGAGAGCCAAAACTCCCGTGTTTTTTGTTCTTGGTTCGTATTTTTGGTTTCCATGAGTGATTTTAGGTTCAAAAATTCTGAGGAGCTACTCTCCTGCCTGTCGTTTTACGTTTTCTAATAATGTCTTTTTAAAATGTAAGTTTGAGCTTTCCAAAAGATCAATATACTTACTCACGCTTTCAATGAGCTTCTCTGGCTTTGCCAGTAAAAGAACGCCTAGAGAACCAATAATTTCGATTTGGTTAAACCGTGCTATTTTCCGTGCGCGATTGTCATCAATTAGCAATAAGTCAGCGTTCTCTTGATGACAAAGTAGCATTATTTTACGTTCTCCTGCTCCCAAAAAATCAGGAAACTGCATTGACTGTACGCCCTTTTTAAACGGAACTACTCTTGTTCTTAGATAACTCTCAAGCAGATCTGCAAAGGGTTTGTCTTGTCTCACACATTCCTGAGAAACTGCTGGCGGTACAATAATTCTCTTGAATAATTTCTCAAGAAGTTCCAGCCCTTCACAAGCTGCCAAAGCAATGATCGCATAAGAGTCAGCAACAATCAACATTAGCTACGTAGTTTTTTTGCGATTCGCCCAACTTCTTCAATAACTTCTTCAATCTCATACCTTACCACTGGGATTTGATGCTTTTTACACGCCTCATAAAAAGTAAAGTGATCAACCTCTGCAAACTCGCAAGCTGCACCTGCGGAGATTTCGCCTGCATGAAATCGTAGGAGTGCAGAATGTAGCTTCAGTTGTTTACCAAGCTCCTCAGCACTCTGAGAAAGAAGGTAAAAGTTCGGTATGTCTAGTGTTACGTTCATTTCTTTTAATTTGTTAGGTCTGCCTTCCGCAAGAGTTCCTGTAAATCTTTCACAAACTTAGCACGAAGGTGCCTTTCTTGTCGCATTTCGAGACGCTCCTCGCCAATTCCGTGTTTTTTGAGTAGCGTAATCTTTTCATTACAACCTTCGACGAGTTCCAGAGTTCTCGTAATTGCTTCTTTGGGAATTGGTTTGATTTCTATCATCGAAATGCTTTAAGACCACTACTAGGGTTCATCATTCTCAATTTCTATTCTCCCAAAGCCGCAACGTTTTCCGCTTTTTCTTCTTCTAAAACAACTACTTCTTCACCTTCCGTGACTTCGTTGTAGCCTTTGTTTACAAGCGTTTCCGTCCCATCAAGACCTTCTTCGATGAGCGCGCGCCCTCCATAAGAAATTCCTGGCTTGATGTTACGGCGTTTGATCGTCTTTTTGTCTCCTTCCGTAACCACCGTCCAGACGAATTTTGTTCCGTCAGTCGCTTGCTGGATGAGGTTGGTGGGTACCGTAACAGCGTCCTCTTTAGTCAAATCATTGACTTCAACCATCGCTACGATGTTTGGCTTGAGCATATTATCAGGATTCGAGAGGCTAACCTGTACTTTAAAAGTGCGGTTTCGCTCATCAATGTAGTCACCTACAAAGTCAATTTTAGCTTCGCGAGACTCGTTCAAGACAGGAAACTTGATGTTCACCCTGTCGCCGCGTCGGAGTGAGGGAAGGTATTTCTCGGAAACTTCTGCCTCCACTTTTACCTTAGAGAGGTTCACGATTCGGGCAATCGGTGTGGCAGGATTAGCGAGTTCGCCTTGATTAACCATGACCTCGTTTACCGTTCCGCTGATGGGAGCTTTCACAAACGTTTTAGAACGCTGCTCTTGGATGCTTTCGATGTTTTTTTCCAATACCTCAACATTATTTTTTGCCTGTAAGTACTGCATTTCTGTTCCGATTTTTTGATCCCAGAGGTTTTTTTGGCGGTCGTAGGTTTGCTTGGCCAGCGTAAGGCGGGACTCTAGCTCGGCAATGTTTTTATCAAGTGTTCCGTCGTCAAGTTGGAGGAGCGTTTGTCCTTTTTTTACTCGGTCTCCTTCTTTTACGTTTACGGCGATGATCGTCCCAGACATTTCTGGGGTTACGAGTACGTTTTCGTTTGAGCTTACATTGCCTTGTACGGTGACAAAGTGCTTGAAGGTTTCTTTTTGTAGCGGTAAGGCGGTGATTTTTCGGAGGGCATCTTCAGGGTTTTCACCGCTTTCAGCCTGAATTTCACCTTCCAGTTCCATGATCTGTGTCTGTAAAGCTGCCATCTCCTCACGAAGTGACTTTACTTTAGCTTCTTTTTCGGCAACGGTCTGCGGTTCTTTCTGTTCTCCACCACCACAGGCGGTGAGTCCAAAAAGAAGGCTGACGAAGAATAAAATAGGTGTAGTCTTCATTTACTTTGAAAAGTTACGATTTAGAATTGGGTAAAGAGTGAGCTTGAAAGCCGTGATAGTTCATCTTGTTCGTGTGCCAACTGCTGAATGCGATGACTGAGGTCGTAACAGCCATTTTCTGGGCGACTTTTTACGGGTGAGAATTTACTTGCCGTGCGTTCTTGCTGGCGCAGTAGGTTGAGCTCATCACGAATGGAACGAAGGCGTTGGCTGACTTGTTCGAGAGCGAGTTGTGAAGAAAAATTGACAGCAGTCATAAAATTAGTCGTTTTCTGTGGTTGAAAGTAAAAGTCCCTGCGCCTTCTGAAGGTCAATCTGGGCAATGAGCGCATCATAGAGGGCAGCGTAGTAGTTTGTTTCGGCTTCTTTGGCAGCAGTATCGGCTTCAATAACTTCGATGTTGGAGCCTACCCCTTC
>CAZNAK010000133.1:0-6668 GCA_964570645.1 uncultured Cytophagales bacterium
ATTTCGGTCAAAAAATATGAGGACGAGCTTAAGCAAATCGAAGGCTTGGAAGAGATTATCCGTCAGCGAGATTTATTTGAACGCCCTACCACGACCGTTTGGCGGTTAAAACCTCATGTTATGGACAAATAACCTGCTCTCCCTTTGGAGAGGATTGAGGTGAGGCGAGATGAAGTGTTGCGTAACATGAAAACCATAAAACCATGCAAGATTTAACCATTTGGGATGCTGGATTACTCTTTTGTGCGGGCTTTCTGGCAGGAGGAATCAATACGGTGGCGGGGAATGGCTCGGTGGTGACGCTCTCCACGATGCGCTTCTTGGGCATGGATATGAATATCGCCAACGGAACCAACCGCGTTGGGGTGCTCATTCAGAGTGTGGTTGCCTTGGTAAGTTACGTTCGTGAAGCAAAAATTAAACTGGAGGGAAAGGATTGGCTTATCTTTTTGACGGTTTTAGGCGGATTTGGCGGTATTTATCTTGCTACCACTATCGACTCGCGTTCCTTTGAGTTTAGTGCAGGTATTCTGATGATCGGTATGTTAGCCTTGATTCTCTACAATCCCAAAGCATGGCTTTCAAGGGAAGGTAGCCCGAATCCTAAAATACAAAACCCGATTTTACTCAGTATCATTTATGTTGGCGTCGGCTTTTACGCAGGTTACATACAGGCGGGTGTAGGCGTGATCTTACTCGTGACTCTAGTAGCGGGTGCAGGTTACTCGCTGACCAAGGCGAACGCACTAAAACTGATCGTAGTCATTGCCGTAAATATCCCGGCCTTACTTATTTTTTGGTACAACGGTCAGGTGATGTGGCTGCATGGGCTTATTCTGGCCTTGGGGCAAAGTATTAGTGCGCGCTTGGTAGTACGTTTTGCTGTACATCATCCTAAAGCTAACCTTTGGATACGAAACCTTTTAATTCTGATTGTCATTATCGCGATTGTGCGGTTTTTGAAGCTGTATGAGTATTTTTAAAATACAATTTCACTTGGTATCTTTGTAACACTTTCATCAATTACTCTAAATTCATGTACAAAGTTACCCTAACGCGAATAATTCAGTAACTTATTATTTTTCAGGATTTTACAGATAAAAAGTAAGTATTAGACAAAAAAGTCGATCTTTGAATTGCATAATTCCAAGATGAAACTCTTTATGCTAACACTCATAGACGACAAGCTAATCGAATTTTTCTGCAATGTAAATAACTCGCGTTATTTTAATCGAATCTACCCTTATTACAGGCGTATTTTACCCTTTACAGGTTGTAAATCTGGGTGATAACCCAGTCAGATATGAATTTGGTTCAACCATTTATCAAACAGACGACCTAGTGCTCGGCTCAGTTACTTTAACTCGCTGGGATGAAGAAGCAAGAATTATTTCAGGTACATTTGAGTTTACGATGGCTAAGGGAGCAGATACTGTACGTGTGACAGAAGGGAGATTTGACATTGGAGAAGTGGTGTTGTAGGGACACACACAATGTCAAACCTCCACATACTTAATCACTCCCCAACTCCCCAATACGGTAACAAAGCATCCAAACGGTTCTGATATCCTAAAATCAGTTCTGCAAAGGCACGAAATGCACCCTGCCCACCTTTTTCGGGTAATGTAATGTCGGCGCGTTCTCGTACATGACGAGCGGCATCGGCAGGGCAAGCACTCAGACCACACTGCTGCATCACCCTAAGGTCATTTCCGTCATCTCCGATATAAGCGATTTCTTGATCTTTTAGATCAAGTTTATCTTTTACGGCTTCATACTGCTCAATTTTCTGAGAAATACCATGAAAATGGAAGTCAAGTCCAAGCTCGTCAAGCCTTCTCTTGACAACCTCCGCTTTTCTTCCCGTAATCGCGCCTACAATGAACCCCATTTCTCGTAGCGGACGAACGATCATGCCATCTTTGACATTAAATCGTTTCAGCTCATTACCCAAGTTATCATAAATGATTCCGCCGTCAGTGAGGACACCATCTACATCCGTGATAATAGCGCGGATCGGTTGTGCTTTTTCGTTCAAACTACTCATGGAATCGCATTAAAAAATGTCGGAACTCCTTGGTGTCATAACTGGCAATCCCGTCGCGGCGATAGACAATTTTACCCTCAGGCGAGACCACAAAAGTCGTCGGAATTGAACCTGACTCGAAGGCTACTGGTACTCCTTCTATCGGAAAATACACGGGAAAGGAATACCCTTTTTGCTTCATAAACTCAAAGGCTTTTTCGGGATTTTTGTCTAGCGAGATCATTAGAAAAGCTACTTTTTCGGCATCCATTTTTTTATAGAGATCATGGATTTCGGGCATTTCAGCTATGCAAGGAGGACACCAGGTTGCCCAAAAATTGATAAATACCGTTTTTCCTTCCAGCGTTTCGGTATCTAGCTTTTTCCCATCCATCCCCGTTAGTACAAGTTCATAAACTTCTCCTCCTTTTGAGTCTTCCGAGTCATCGGGATCGGCGTTCATCAGGCCTGTGGCTAGCAAAAGCTGTTGCGCCTTCACCCGAATGACTGATCCCGTGGGCGGGTATAAAAGTAGAAATAGGGCAATCAAGAAAACCGCCCATTCAATGTGTTTTTTCTTCATGTAAGGATATATTTTTTGATCGTACGTTGTTTTGTTTTTTTCAACTTTTGAAGATAGAAAAGGTGCTATTCTTGCTAGTTGATGAGTTCTATTTCTTGGTTTTTTCGGAATCCGAAGATACAATTCATCAAAATAAACTCCTATCGACGTATGAACTTGACTAAATTTTTTCTTTTTGTTCTCTTGGCTCTAGCAACCACAAGTTGTGGTATTTTTGACTTTCCTACCGTCACGCAGCCCAAAGATGACACCTCAAACGAGCCTAAAGATAAAGAGGAAGTGGTTGTGAGCGCCCAAAACGGTAAAGCTTCTTACTACGCAGACAAATTTCATGGACGAACGACGGCAAGCGGTGAGAAATACGACAAAAACAAAATGACCGCCGCACACAAAAAGTTGCCTTTCGGAACGCGGGTGCGCGTAACAAATAAAGGTAATGGGAAATCAGTTATCGTTCGCATTAATGACCGTGGACCTTTTGTCAAAGGTCGTATCATTGACCTCTCGCGTGCCGCCGCTACCAAAGTTGATATGATTCGGGCGGGCGTAGTAGATGTGAAAATGGAAGTACTGCGCTAAAATTGTAGCTCGGTTTTTTCTTCGTTTCTCAGGTTGTGATGGAAATAGTTGAATTTGTCGCCCTGCTTTCGGTAGGTCGAGATACTAACGGTTCCTCCTCCTTTCCTGCTCATAAGGACGGCTTCGGCAGTCTTACCATTTTTCCCTGCCTGATAGTGAAAATCCCGAATGGGGCGTTCGGCTTCGAGCCAGTCTATGAACCACGCTTCCCGCTTCTGTTTTACGGTTTCGTCGTAAAGTGTGGCCGAAGACCAAATGGCGGGGAGTTCGGGGTTCAGGGCTTTGAAGTAGGTCTTTTTTTGATCCCAACGTAACTCCCAAAGTTGTGTTTTTGGGAATGAATCTATCCAGATCAATGTGAAAGCCTCGATTCCTTCAAACGAGAATTTTGCAGCAAAGTCGGTTGCATTTTCAGCACAGAGGGCTTCTAGCACGACCAAACCGCGACTCATTTTGTAAGGTAGTTCGCGTCGGTGTAGCACAAAAGCACCGTTGAGCAGACAGACAATTCTTCCACTAGGATGATGCCCAAGCCATGTACCGCCCGCCTCGGGATCACGAGAAAAAAATAACGGCTGTGTTTTATAGGAATGCCACGCAGGAAGTGCGGAAGTTGGGCGGGTGTCTTGTTCGTCGCGGCTGTTGGTAAGGGTAAAGTTTTGCTGATCGGGAACGTAAGTCAATGTACACATGTTGCAAAAACGGCATTAGGGAATAAAAGTTTTCTTCAACTTTCAGCACTTCCTGCGTGTTTATCTGTTTAAAATAGCAATTATGATCACTATCTTATCCGGAACTAATCGCCCTTCGGCAAACTCTTATGTGCTGGCAAAGTACTATCAGACAAAACTAGAGGCGCACCACCAAGATGTTCAAGTCCTTGATCTTGATGCACTTCCAGTAGATTTTATTGCCTCTGCACTCTACGCGAATCAGGGCAAGAATGAGGCGTTCAATGGGTTTATTGAAGCGATCAAAGCTTCGGAAAAAATCATTATCGTAGTGGCTGAGTACAACGGGTCTTTTCCCGGCGTACTGAAAGCGTTTATTGATGGAATGCCTTATCCTGAGGGCTTTAAGCATAAAAAATTTGCTTTAGTAGGATTATCCGCAGGAACACAAGGAGCGGCGCTGGCACTTAGTCATCTAACGGATATATTAAATTATCTGGGTGGATTTGTTTATCCGCTAAAGGTACGCCTACCAAGTTTCTCCGCAGCGTCCTTAGAGACAGGTAAATACGATAAATTGATTGAGGAACAGCTTACAGGAATGGTCGCCTTTTAGTGGTTTCCTACTCGGACGGACGATATAACGGAGTAAGGGACTATTGGTCGAGTATTTGTTTTTGTTGAATTAAATGACCATTTTGTACTACTTATATTTCATAATACCAACACACGAACTACATTTTTAAGCATGGATGTGCTAACAGACAACGAACTAATCTTTGAGGGAAATCATTCGTTGATTTACCGCAAAGACGAGCCAGAGGGGATGGTTACTGTAAAGCTTCTAAAGGATGTTGCGCCACCCGCGCAGCAACTGGCACAATTTAATAATGAGTTTGAGATTACCCAAGATCTCCAAATCTCTGGGATCCGTCGCGCCATTCGTCGAGAGGTCGTCGATCAACGGTCTGCGCTGGTATTAGAGTACTTTGAGGGTGAGCCTGTCCGAAAAGCATTTCGCAAAAAGGGCTGGCAGTTGGAGCGTTTCCTTCGGGTGGCTATCCAAGCTGCTGACACACTCGGTCAGATACACCGCAGTCAGATCATTCATAAAGATATTTCAGGCAATAATATCTTGATTAACCTACAGACGGACGAGCTTTGTATTATCGACTTTGGCATTTCTTCTCGTCTCGATGAGCAGTTTGAGCCTTTGAGTGCATTGCGCCACATGGAGGGAACATTACCCTACATCGCTCCGGAACAGACAGGACGCATGAACCGTACCGTCGATTATCGGGCAGACCTATACTCTCTGGGTGTAACCTTCTACGAAATGTTGACAGGACACCTGCCCTTTGTGTCCGACGATCCTGTACAACTGGTTCATTATCACCTTGCGCAGCGTCCTAAACCTCCGCATATCGTCGCACCAAGTGTACCCGAGATGATCTCAAAGATTGTCTTGCGGCTAATGGAAAAAAATGCTGAGGATCGTTACCAGTCCGCTTTTGGACTCAAGACAGACCTTGAACGATGCTTAAATAGCTATCGAAATGAAGGTAGAATCACGCCTTTTTTGTTGGGAGGAGAAGACTTTTCGAGTAAATTTCAAATTCCACAAAAGCTTTATGGTCGCGAAATCGAAATCGAAACGCTTCTTAACGCGCTTCGTCAAAGCACAGAAGGGCACTGCAATCTGATTACGGTTATGGGCTACTCTGGGGTTGGGAAGTCAGCTTTAGTCGGTGAGGTTCATCGCCCGATGGTGGAGTCGCGGGGTTATTTTTTGAACGGTAAGTTCGATCAGTACAACCGAACTACGCCTTATCTGGGACTCATTCAAGCCTTTAAGCGGTTTGTACAGTTACTTCTGGTAGAGTCAGAAACAAAACTAGCCCAGTGGCGGCTTCTTATTCAGCGCGCTTTGGGTGCAAACGGGCAGGTGGTGACGGAGGTGCTTCCCGATCTTGAGTTGATTATCGGTAAGCAAGAGCCTGTCAAAGAACTGGCTCCACGTGAGGCACAAAACCGGTTTAATTTGGTATTTGGTAATTTTGTCCGCTCGTTGTGTACAAAAGATCATCCCATCGTTATTTTTCTTGATGACATTCAGTGGGCAGACTCAACGACGATAAGTCTCCTTGAAATGTTACTCAAGAATGATACGCCCGACTACCTCTTGATTATTTTGGGTGGCAGACACAACGAAATATCAGCAGGACATCCATTAAGTATTTTGCTTGAGGATCTCCGCGATGTTGACGAAATTACGTTGAGTTCGATTCAACTGAACAGTCTTTTGCTCAACGACGTAGTTGAGCTTGTCTCGGATACGCTACAAACAACCCCATCGGAAGTTAAGTCGTTGGCAGAAATGGTTTATACCAAAACGAGCGGCAATGCTTTTTTTATCAACCAGTTTTTACGCTCGCTCCACGAGGAAAGATTGCTCACCTTTGATTTCAATACCAAAAAGTGGCAATGGGATCAACATAAAATCGAAACGGCACGGATCACAGACGATGTAGCCACGCTACTTAGTTATAAAATTGAACGTCTTGAAGAAGTCACGCAGCGTGTGCTGGAGTTAGCGGCTTGCATCGGAACACTTTTCGACCTATACACGTTGGCGAGTATTTACGAGAAAAACCCTAAGCGCACTTTCGATGATTTATGGCAGGCGATTCGTGAGGGATTGGTCTTGCCGGCTTCGGATCATTACAAATTTATTAGTGAGGCTAACAAAGACTTTGACTTTACTTCGGTGGAGTTTCGCTTCCTGCATGATCGGGTGCGCCAGACCGTC
>CAZNAK010000134.1:0-6593 GCA_964570645.1 uncultured Cytophagales bacterium
CACGCGGCTAGACAAAGCCAATTTTGACTTTGCGCTCTATCCCAAAAAAGACAAACCCTTGTTGTATCGCGCTGCCGAAGCGGGAAATCCTGAGGTAGTTCGTTTTTTACTTAAACATGGGGTTGAGGATACGCCTTTCCGCTACGGGAAACAAAAAGACAGAAAAGCCCTGCACATCGTACAAGACTATTTTGCGGGAAAAAGCTATCCTTCGATCAAATTTCATCGCTCCGAACCCAAACGTATCCAACTCCATGAGGAGGTGCTGATCCTGCTCGGAGGAACGCGGGAGTAGAGCCGCCTAACAGCAGAGTTGACCTTGAGTTTGTCTCATCCAAAGCTCAAATCTAAAATTCGGATGCGGGCGCGACAATTCATTTTGAACGTCTTCCACTTAAAGGCACGTGTAAGCTGCCCAAAAGCTAGGATTGAGCTACCGATGACTATTGCTTCATCGGGATTGAATTGATCGCTGCGTCTAACAAATATAGAACTCAAAACGAAGCCTCCACCCGCTAAATAAGTGGTTTTACGAAAGAACTTCCAGCCCGGTCGTGGAAAATGTACGGCACGAATGTCCTTGAGTTCGACAAAGGCATCAAGTTTGGCAAACTGAATCGTACTATCCCTGAGAGAAACAATGCGATCGTAGTACTTGATCTTAGGGTTATCAAAGGTGCTGAAGTGGATGTAGTCGCCTTCCTGAAAAACAATTTGCTTCAAGCCATAACGATCCAAAATGAGCTTTTTATCCGATTGCCCTACGGTAGCCTCGGTCCAACAAAGACCAAGCAGCAAAAGAGTGAGTCTTAGCATAATTTGAAGATACTATTTTTTGCGTTTTTTCCTTAGAGTCGGAAATAATACATTCAGGATCACGCCCAACATCACGATTCCAATACCTAAATAGGAAACCCACTTGTAAGACTCCCCAAAGATGAAGACGCCAAATAAAATGGCATAAATGATTCCTGAGTACGTCACCCCCGCTACCGCTGAGGACGCTGCTTGCTGGTAAGCTTTGGTCATCATCACCTGTGCTACTTGTGTACAAACTCCTATCCCGAGCAGCTTGAGCCATTCGACTCCTTCTGGCATCACCCAACCTGCCCAGTAATAGCTTGCCAAGCCAGCAACCGGCATGGCTACAAATGGAAAATATAGCACAATAACGAGGGGATGCTCGGTATGACGCAGATAACGAATGCAGTTATACGCACCACCCGCCAAAAAAGCCGATACGATACCGATACCTAAGTAAAACGGATTGATTTGATCGTCAAAACCACGAATAAACACTACTCCTAAGAATGAAATCAGAAAAAAAAGTATTTGAAGGCGATGCAGTCGCTCCTTAAGGACGACTGTGGCAATCAGGATCGTAAAGATTGGAGACAGGTAGTGGATGGTAGTCGCCGTGGCGAGCCGCATTTTCTGATAAGTCGTAAAAAGTAAAATCAGAGCAAGTGTTCCAAGTACGCCGCGTAGCAAAAGGACGGGCTTATTATTGCCCCACATGGGTATTTTTTGGCGGCGCAAAAGTACAACACTCATCGCCAAAGAAATGATCGCCCTAAAAAAAACTACCTCGACGGCGGGTATCCGTCCCCCTAAATCTTTTACAAGCGCGTTAAGTACCGCATAAAGAAATGCTGAAATCAGCATCAGACGAACTCCCTCGGACAAAAGCAATGTATTTTTTTTCGGCATAGCAACACAACAACGCGTCAAAGACTTAAGTGAAAGTCAATAATTGACAATTTATTACTTTTGAAGGGGAGAAACGTCTGTCAAGCTTCCATCAAGAGTACCTTTTATATGTGGTTTCAATGGCAATGTACCAACTTTTACCTTCTTTTGCGCGGACTATTTCGCCTTATCGGATACAGAATTTCTATCGGGTTTGGCGGAGCTTTCAACGTGCCCAAAGTGGAAAAGGCGTTCAGCAGCAAGGGCTTCCGTTTAGCCTTTCGGTAGAGCCAACGACGACCTGCAATCTCAAATGTCCCCACTGCCCGAGTGGCCTGCGGCAGTTCACGCGTCCTACGGGTGCAATGGACGACGTACTTTTTGGAAATATTTTGCGTGAGCTTGCCCCTTCGCTTGGATATTTATTATTTTACTTTCAGGGCGAGCCATATCTGAACATAAAGTTTTTGGAATGGGCTAAGGAAGCGTACCAACGCCGCATCTTTACGGCAACCTCCACCAACGCGCACTACCTTAGCCCCGAACTTTCCGAACGAACGGTGCGCTCCAAACTCAGTAAGTTGATCGTTTCGGTAGATGGCGTGAACCAAACGTCCTACGCAAAGTACCGCATCGGAGGAAAGCTGGAAAAGGTAAGCGAAGGCATACAAAACTTGCTTAGGGTGCGCAAAAAGTTGAAGTCGCTTACCCCTTTTGTGCAGCTTCAATTTATCGTCTTTCGGCATAACGAAGACCAAGTGGAGGAAGTCAAACGCCTCGGAAAATTATGGGGTGTAGATGAGGTGGGCATCAAGACCGCACAAATCTATGACTACCAAAACGGTGATGCCTTCATTCCTCATAACGAAAAGCTGAGTCGATATCGCAAAACCGTAGCGGGTAAGTATGTGATCAAAAACCAGCTTTTGGATCACTGCTGGCGGATGTGGCACAGTGCCGTTGTTACTTGGGATGGGCGGGTTGTGCCATGCTGTTTTGATAAAGATGCCAGTCATCAGATGGGCGACCTTCGGGAGAAAACGTTTGAGGAAATCTGGTTTGGTGAGCAATACCAGCAATTCCGAGAGCAGCTTTTTCGGAATCGATCTGAGATTGATATTTGTAAAAATTGTACGGAAGGGACACAAGTTTGGGTATAAGTTCACGTATCTTGACAAACCCTTTTGCTGATAAAATTGATTTTTGTGCTATGACTTACTTCGAGATTACTTTATTTGAACGCCTTCGTGACTTTTTTGCTGCCGCTGGATATAGATTTCTGCTAGAACAGAAGCAATACCGCCAACAAACAAGGACAGGATTTCGGAATGTAATTTTGAGTATGACGGACTACGAAGGTGAGCTTGTTGTGGAAGTGAATTTAGGCATACGGAAAGATCACGTAGAAGAAATTGTCCAGCAGTTTCTGACTACACGAGACGACTTCCAGTCTGAGGCCAACACGATAATTATTTCTATCGGAAAACTCACCAACAACCCTTACTTTCGGTACAAGATCGTAAACGACGAAGATTTAGAGCTTTGTCAGGAACAAATCTGTCAATTTATGTCCACCCAAGGGTTCGACTTTCTGAGCGAGGCCGACAACTTAATGCGGCTTGATACGGCACTCAACAAAAACCCACGTCAACCTTCAAAGTATATCTATAACCAGAGACATCGCTGCTTCAAGGGCTTAGCGATAGCCTACCTCAACAAAAATCCCAATTATGAGCAACTGACACAGATTTACCGCGAGGTACTTCAGGCACAAGGAAGCTCTGATATGATTTTACTCAACTACCAGCGCATGGTGGGCTTGCTGGCAAACTACTCTGTAAATTAACTTTTCAGCACACAGAAACCTTCTTTTATTTTGTTTCGTTTTCTCTAAAAAAACGATCACACTATGGATATGGAAGCCATTCAATCCCTAAACCTTGCCTTTGATGACCTTGAGACAGCCTTTGCACACCGCTCGGACTTTGAACTCAAGAAAATGTATCTGATCTTTTCTACGATCAACCAACCACTCGTTAACTCGGTCGGAACGCAAATGGCAAGTCTTGCGCTGAGCCTACATTTGCCCTTCTCGGAGACAGTGATCAAAAGCACCGTCTTTGAGCACTTTTGCGGCGGGACAAGCATTGCAGATTGTGAAAATACCATTCAAAAGCTTTCCCAGTACAAGGTAGGAAGCATTTTGGATTACTCGGTGGAGGGAAAAGGTACAGAAAAGAGCTTTGAGCAGACCGCAGCCGAAATCTTGCGTACCATAGACTACTCCGAAGGACGAGACGAAATTCCTTTTGCCGTTTTTAAGGTGACAGGCATCGCCCCCTTTGGCGTACTTGAAAAGCTGCATACTGGGCATAAGCTCACCGAGAAGGAAGCTGCCGCCTGGGAACGCGCCAAAACACGCTTTCATCAAATTGCGGAGCGTGCTCACCAAAAGGATGTGCGCCTGCTAGTAGATGCCGAAGAAACATGGATTCAAAACCCCATCGACGAACTCGTTTATGAAGCCATGCGAAAATATAACACCCAAAAAGCAATCCTTTACAACACCTTCCAACACTACACGGTCCTCGCTGCCGAAAAGCTCTTTGAAGCCCACGCGTTATCCCAAAAAGAAGGTTTTTATTTGGGTGCAAAGCTTGTCCGTGGCGCCTACATGGAGAAAGAACGCGCTCGTGCCAAAAAACTAAAGTACGATAGCCCCATCCATGAAACGAAAGAAGCGACCGATCTGGCGTTCAATCACGTAACTCAATATTGCGTCGAGAAAGGCGAAAATATCTACCTCTGCTCTGGGACACACAACGAATACAGTAACTTTTTCTTGGCGACCTTGATGGAAAAACACGGCGTGGCCAATGACGATCCGCGTTACTTTTTTGCACAACTCTACGGAATGAGCGATCACATTTCGTACAACCTTGCCAAAGAAGGTTACCGTGTGGCAAAATATGTTCCTTATGGTCCCGTACGCGCCGTGATGCCCTATTTGATTCGTCGGGCACGGGAAAATACTTCTGTTAAGGGACAAAGCAGCCGTGAGTTTGGACTTATTCAGAGTGAGATGCAACGCCGCGAAGAAAGTAAAAGCTAGACTAAGGCTGCCTTTACGAGATATTCTGCAATCTGGACGGCGTTAGTGGCCGCGCCCTTGCGGAGGTTATCGGCTACTACCCAAAGGTTAAGCGTTTTCTCCTGCGATTCATCCCGACGAATCCGTCCGACAAATACCTCATCTTTTTGGTGTGCCGTAATCGGCATCGGATACAAGTTTTTAGAGGGATCATCTTGTAGTACTACACCTCCCGTATTTTGAAGCAGCTCGCGTACTTCGCTGAGGTCAAAGTCTTTGGCAAACTCAATATTGACGGTTTCTGCATGACCGCCAATGGCAGGGATTCGAACCGCCGTTGCGGTTAGTTGAATCGTATCATCTCCCATAATTTTTTTGGTCTCGTTGATCATTTTCATCTCTTCCTTAGTGTAACCGTTTTCAAAAAATACGTCGATGTGCGGAAGGACGTTGTAGTCAATCGGGTGGGGATAAACTTTTGGGAGATCGTGCTTACCGTTACGCTCATTTTCAAGCTGCTCAACGGCAGCTTTTCCCGTCCCAGTCACGGACTGATAGGTCGAAACGACTACACGCCGAGCGGTGTACCGTGCATGCAATGGAGCCAAAACGACGACCATCTGAATGGTAGAGCAGTTTGGATTTGCAATAATTTTATCTTCTTTAGTGAGCGTATTTGCGTTAATTTCGGGAACGATCAGCTTGTGCGCGGGGTTCATTCGCCAGGCCGAAGAGTTATCAATCACGGTCGTACCTGCTTGGGCAAACTTCGGTGCAAGGGCTAGCGAAGTACTGCTGCCTGCCGAGAAAAGCGCAAGGTCAGGTTTTTGAGCAATCGCCTCTTCGGCAGAAATTACTTTATGTTTTTTGCCACGAAACGTAACGGTTAACCCGACAGACTTCGCCGAGGCAACGGGAAGAAGTTTGGTAACGGGAAAGTTTCGAGACGCAAGTACGGTTAGGATTTCTTGTCCAACTAAGCCAGTAGCACCTACAACAGCAATTTGCATAACGTCAAAGTTCTTTTTTTTCGAGAGCGTAAAAATCTGAATTTAATTCCTAAAAACGTGACTTTTGGGTAAGCTTTCTCTGCATCAGCATCCGTTAAGTAGCCAAATAAAAGAAAGCGGCACGATTAAAATATGAAAACCCCCACCATAAAAATTACAGTTAGGGTTTATTTGAGGCTTAAAAAAGCTGTTCAGTTACTTTAGTTACTCGTAAGTACAGTAAGCACAATGGTTTCGTCTGCCTCATTGACAGCATCTTGCTGTGACTGAAGTACGACTTCTGCCGTCGTTTGTCCCGCAGGAATAATGACCGTACCCTCCGTGTTATCAAAGGAACTGGCCCCGCTGACAAGATAATAATCGTTGTTATATGTTGCTGTCCCGCCTACACCAAACCGTACCGTTAGGTCACTACCTGGCGCAACAGAAGAAGTAAAAGTAAAGGTAAACGAGGCTTGGTCACCATCCTCTTGCGCTTGAACCGGCGAAACAGCCACCGAAATTTCAGGAAGAGAAGGTGCAGGGTCAGCCGTTACCTGGATGTTATCTAGGTAAACGAGCTGCCCAAAGCTTCCCTCGGGAGCTACAAAACGAAATTGTGTATGCGTTCCGGTAGTCAAGTAACTGCTAAGATCGACTGTTTCGGTGCGCCAATCGCCGCTTGCACTCGGTACAAAGTCTGCCGTATTGCCTACATCAGCAGCGGTGGCTAGTGTACTTCCTGACTTATCGTAAATTGGTGCGCCCTGCCAGGTAGCTCCGCCATCGGTGGTATATAAGATCGTGCCGTTCTCACCAACAAC
>CAZNAK010000135.1:0-6570 GCA_964570645.1 uncultured Cytophagales bacterium
TGTGTGGTGGCATCGGAGTGATAAAGCTCCCCCAAAGCGCGTGGGGTACGTTAACGAGAAGTGCCCAAATATTGGGATCTGCGGGAAGTTCTAAAATGATATTTTTGGGATCGGTATCTTTCAGGATAAAGTGATGACTATCGAAAATAGCCTTTATCAGATGATCAAAATGAAGATTGTAATGGAGCTGAGTGGTTCCTCCTAGAATGAGTACATAAATAAGTAGCAGGATAAGAATATGGAAGCGGTTCGTTAGGCGTTTGGCGATGTGCCAACTCAACAAGGCAGGTAAGAGAGCCGCCAGATAATAATATTTGATCTTCCAGATCATGAAAAAGGCAAGCCCCAGGAGCAGAAAGTGCCAAACCCGTAGTTTTTCTTTTGGTGAAATCACGATGGCAATCATCCATCCCAGAAAGCACCAGAGCACAGACTCCTTTGTCCAGCTAGAACTCCAAAAAACCATAGAAGGCAGGAACAAAAAAGACCAAAGGATTGCTTTTTTTGCCTGCGGAAAATCTCGTACTAACGCTCGCACTAACGCCCAGATCCCCGAAAAACTCAACAAGCTCAGGTAAATCGAAGTCAGCCAGAACGAAGAGTCGCCAAAAAGGTGAATCAGCGAAAACCACCGGGTTACGTAGTCTTGCCGCGACTGTCCGTAAAGAGAGTTGAAGGAAGGACGAAAAAAAGCCTCTTGATACGCCGAGAAATCAACAAAAAACAGCCTTGTCAGTGAGTCGGTTTGCCTAAAATACGCCCAAGGGTCGCCGCCCGCATAGACGCTTTGATATAGCCATCCTAAGCCTAGGCCTGCTAGGACTTTTAGGATAACCCCAGCCCAAAAGTATCGTTCAAGACCCTCCTGCTGTGCTGTTTTCGCGCCCCTCCACGCCAAAAAAAGGGTAACGCTTACACCGATCCCGACAAAAAAATATGCCATCACATCCGCTAATGTACGCAATGGCATGAAAAAAAATGTAGTTGACTAGGTTCTTAAAGCCCTGCTTTCATATCCTGAATGGCAGAGAAGAGAAGCATTTCATGGACTTTCCATTCGTCGGGTTGGCGGCCCTCAAACTTTTTGATCCAATCTTCAAACTCCATGGCTTCAAACTCTTTTTTCTCGAAAGGAGCCAAACCAATGATCCTGATCTGTTTATAAAATTCCATTTGAATGGGGTTCCAAAGCTCAAGGTCATCGCCCATTTCGGCTTTCCAGTCGTCGAGGTCTTTTTCGATCCATTTTTTTGTTTCTTCGGTCGTTAGGTCCTCAAGGATAGGATTTATTGGGTCAAACTTTGACTGCGCCTGTACGCTAGAGGCTGCTCCAAAACAGCAAATTGCTAAAATAATTACAAACTTTTTCAAGGTGCTTCGCTTTTTAGGTTATTAGAGAATTAGGAGAATAATTTCCTGATTTTTTCACAATAAAATCACATTTTGTTTTGATGCACAATATACGTTCCAATATCCAAACATTAAAGGCAGAACTGGCAAATAAACCTACACGACTGATTGCCGTGACCAAAACGCATCCTCATGAAGTCTTGTTAGAAGCCTACCAAGAAGGGCTCCGCGACTTCGGCGAAAATAAAGTGCAGGAGATGACTCTCAAGCACGAGCAGCTTCCCAAGGATATTCGCTGGCATTTGATCGGGCATTTGCAGCGTAATAAAGTGAAGCAAATCGTTGAGTTTGTTTATCTCATTCACTCGGTGGATAGCTTTCGGTTGTTGCGTGAGATTGAAAAACGCGCGGCAAAAGCTGAGCGTAAAGTAGAAGTATTACTGCAGATTCATATTGCCGACGAAGAACACAAATTTGGTTTTCTGCCCGATGATTTACGTACACTTTTTAGCAAAAACGAACTAGATTTGGAATACACGCAAGTCATTGGACTGTTGGGTATCGCAACTTTTACGGACGACCAAGAGCAAATTCGAGAGGAGTTTCGAGGGTTGAAGCAGCTCTTCGAGGAGTTTAAAGGACAAAATCTACCTAAAAACGTCCAGATGAAAGAGCTTTCGATGGGAATGAGCGGAGACTATGAGATCGCGCTAGAAGAAGGCAGCACCTTGGTACGTGTAGGAAGTAAGATTTTTGGGGCAAGGAATTACGACAAATGAGTCAAGACGGCAAAAAGACTTTTTTACCTCCCCCCCACTAGCGCAAACATACAAAGGTAATTTGGCGCAAGGTTAAGCGTAGCGACCTTGTACCTGCTTTTTCATCAGCCTGTGGCTGTATTTCTAGCAAGCTCAGTAAATGCTGACTAAGTGATAAGCACCGTTTCACTCATGCTTGCGCTAAACGAGGGCAATAAGGCTCTGAACAACTTTCAGCAATTTTTTTTGATGGTCAACATTACGCTGGATAGGTTTTTAACCTTTCTGAACCGAAACGTTTAGGCTTAAGATTTCGCAGATAATTCCAGAAGAAGGTTAACGGGTCATTTCAATGAAGGTATGACTTCGTCCGCAACAACCCACCTGCAAAAAAGAATCAGATATAGTTTTTAAGAAAAACCCTTGTTTTTTTCCTCCTTTCCTCGCTTTTTGCGTGTCTATCTAACAAAAAGGTACCTATGGCAGCCCGAGGAGGTTTTAGTAGTAAGTTTGGTTTTATCGCTGCCGCTGCGGGATCGGCGGTAGGTTTGGGAAACATCTGGAAGTTCCCTTTTGAGGTTGGTAATGGCGGGGGAGCTGCTTTTGTCTTGATGTATTTGGCGTTTTGCTTTTTGCTTTGTTTTCCCGTTTTGGTAGCAGAAATTGCCATCGGACGAAAAACACAGCGGAATCCCGTGGGTGCATTTAAAGCCTTAGGTTATCCTGCGTGGAGTATCATTGGTATGTTTGGTGTGGCGGCAGGGATATTGATTCTTTCGTTTTATAACGTAGTGGCAGGCTGGGCGTTTGGGTACTTCTTGGAGATGGTGAGTGCCAACTTCGAGATTGGACAAAATTTTGGAATGTTCATCACGGACGTTTTTAGGGTAGGAGCTTACCGCTCGGTTTTTATGATTGCGACGGCTTTGATCGTCTCGCGTGGTGTGTCGGGGGGGATCGAGAAAGCTTCAAAAGTGCTTATGCCAACGCTCATCACCATTATCATTGGTTTATTGCTTTATTCGCTTACGCTGGATCATGCTTTCAAAGGGCTATCATTTTATCTCGTACCTGATTTTTCCAAGATTACCTTTGAAGTTGTTTATAACGCCCTTGGGCAAGCCTTTTTTTCCCTCTCTTTGGGTATGGGCGCACTGATTACGTATGGCAGTTATGTAGGGAAAAGCGATAACGTTATTTCCTCTGCAGCATTGATTACCTTAGCTGATGTAGGGATTGCCTTTATTGCGGGTATGATGATGTTTCCCTTTGTGGCTTACCTCTCTGAGGGAACAATGGAAGGTGTCGAGGGCGGAGCAGGCTTGATTTTCGTTACTTTGCCGGGTGTATTTGAGACTTTGGGTACGACGCTGGGTTCAATCGTTGGCGGTACGTTTTTCTTACTTCTTTCGTTTGCTGCCTTAACTTCTACGGTGTCGCTTCTCGAAGTTCCTGTGGCTTATATGGTGGATGAACATAAAATGAACCGTAATTATGCGGTCTGGGGAATAGCAGGATTTATTTTTCTATTGGGTATTCCTTCGCTGGTATCAAACGGCTACTCGGAGTTTTTTACCTCTTTCGTGACTTATTTTGGCGCAGATAAGCCCAATACCTTCATGGATTTAGTGGAGCACATTGCCAGCGACACCTTTCTTCCTCTGGGTGGTTTCTTGATTTCAGTATTTACGCCGTATGTCTGGAAAAAAGAACAACTGGATAAAGAAATCGAACAGGGTTTTCCTAACGTTTCAAAGACGTTTATCAGCAAGTACATCGATTTTGCGGTAATGTATCTTTGTCCACTTATTTTGGGGATAATCTTCGTCTTTACGGTATTCAGTCGATTCTTTGGGGTTAACTTTTTCTAGGTCATTTTTACAAAAAGGTCTCTGGTAGGAATTTAGATCAAATCCTGTACAAACTTTGGCAGTGCAAAAGCAGCCTGATGCAATTTGGGGGTGAAGTATTTGAGATTATTTGTGCTAGTTAGTGTTGCTTCTCGGACAAGGTTAATTTCTTTGGCGTTCGCTAAGATAAAACTCCACATCCCAGAAGGGTAAGTTGGGACAAAGGCAAGGTAAGGTGCGACCGTTTCGGGAAAGCGCTTTCTTACATCAAGGTAAATTCGTCTGAAAGTGTCCGCTTTAAGTTTGGGCGAAGAGCTTTGAACGCTAATGACGCTTTCAGGACGAAGGTGCGCTGTGAGTTGGGTCAGTAATGCCTCACCAGTGACAGGAATATCAATTAAAATAACATCGAACGGAGCCTCTTGATACGTCAATAGAAAGTCCATCGCCTCGGCATAAACTACTTTTACACGTTTGTCTGAAAAGCCTTCGGAAAGCTCTGGGAAGTGTGTTTTTACAGCCTCTACAACCGCCGAGTCTTGCTCTACAAGAAAAATTTCTTTTACTGCTGGGTATTTTAGAACTTCTCGCAGTGCGCCACCGTCGCCACCTCCAAGAATAAGAACACGTGCTATTTCGGGGCTGCGAAGCATAGCGGGATGCACCAGCATTTCATGGTAGGCATATTCGTCGCCTTGGGTCAGAACAAGTTTGCCGTCCAAAGAAAGTACCTTTCCGTATTCTTTAGACTCAAAAATTGATATTTCCTGATGAGTTGATTTTTTATAGAGTATTTGATTTGATTTTTGCTGTACCGAGAAAGCTGTATTAGCCTCTCGTTGCGTAATCCAAACCTGTCTCTGTTCTTTTTCCTCATCCTTAGGTTTACGCTGTGGTCGGTAGCCTGTATCAGCAACTAAGGACTTTTGCCCGCGCCGCATCTCCATTGCCGAACCATGCGAAGCCTGAAAGGAGTCTTTCAAAAAGTCATAGGACTTCCAGGGATCAATGATCTCACCGCAGGTAAAAATATCAATGGCAGCAAAGCCATATTCTGGCCAGGTGTGGATAGCCAAGTGACTTTCCTCAACAACAACAACCCCCGAAACCCCATAAGGCGAAAAATGGTGGAAGGTTACATTGACGATAGTCGCCCCAATTCGCTGGGCTGCCTCAACTATAATTTCTTCGACCTGATTTACGGTATCCAGAATTTTTGGAGGGGCTTGGTAGAGTTCAATCAAAATATGTTTTCCGAGTGCGTCCATCAAAATAGCTTTTAAGTTTTAGTGCGTCGAGGCCATGCCGAAAAATTACGTTAGCAGCATAGACTCCAATTTGTACTAACGTACCCCTAAAGCTTAGGGAAGGCTAAACTACCCTTTTGGTTAAATAAACCCTAGGGAAATAGCCGACTTTTTGTAGGAAATATCCAAAGTTTAAGTGCTTAAAAGTGCTATTTACAGCTAACTCATATTCTTGGAAAAGTACAAATTTGTAATCTGTAAGACTTCTTATCAAAGAAATACGAGTCAAGTAAAAGGGTGGGAAAAACTTGAAATTTAGTGCCAATAAGAATTTGTAATCCAATAATTTGCACGTAAGTTAGTGTTCACGTTACAGTTAAGGTTGCAGTAAATAAGTGCGTTGGAACGATGAAAAAAACAACGGAAAAGTCAATTTTTCTGCTTTAATTTTTTCGACATTTTTCTTCCTTAGTTCATAACAAGCTTGCTACCGTGACGTTTGTTTTATCCGTCCGTGAATTGACCAACTTATTCTATGCCCGATTTTCTACCACAAGATTGTACTACTGTCTGGGAAAAGTGCTTGCACTTTATCCGCAAAAACGTTCCTGCTCAAAGTTTTAAGACATGGTTTATGCCCATACGCCCTGTTAAGCTAGACCAGAGCATCCTGACCGTACAAGTGCCTAGCCGGTTCCATGTTGAGTGGTTAGAAGAGCATTATGTAGGTGTTTTACAACAGGCAATCACCCGTGAGCTGGGGTCTGCGAGTAAGCTTCGGTATAGTGTTGTGGTCAGCAAAAAGCCGCAAGGATTTAATAATTCCTCGATTACGGGTAGAAAGGCCGCTGCGAAAGTACCCGCAAGGGCAAAGGTGGAAAAAGCGGGTAACACAAAACAAGATAAGTTGCCAGAAATTGAAATAAACATAAACCAAGATAAAACGTTCGAGAATTTTATCTTGGGTGACTGTAACCGTTTGGCACGTTCAACGGGCTACGCAGTAACACAAAAACCAGGGTTGACTGCCTTCAATCCGCTTTTTATTTATGGAGACTCAGGGCTTGGGAAAACACACCTTGCTTACGCCATTGGAAACGCTACAAAACAAAACTTCCCCGAGAAAAGAATCTATTATACCAATGGTGATCAATTTGTGAAAGACTTTGTCCACGCAATCCAGCACGGCGAAGTAGATGCTTTTACAAAGTTGTTCTTTAGCCTAGATGTCTTAATTGTTGATGATATTCAGTTTCTTTCGGGTAAGGAAAAGACGCAAGATTGCTTTTTCCACATCTTTAATCACCTTCATCAGTCAGGTCGGCAAATCATCCTGACCAGCGACGTGGCTCCCAATGCCCTCAA
>CAZNAK010000136.1:0-3002 GCA_964570645.1 uncultured Cytophagales bacterium
GTTTTTGTTGGGCTTGCTTACGGGCAAGCTTTCTTTGAGCATCAAATTACCTACCTCGTGGGCGATGAGTATTGGGGGATTGATGATATAAACGGTGATGGCGTTCCCGACTATTCTGTTTTGATTGAGGAAAACGGAATGCGAATGAGCTGGCTCGAACTAAATTTCGGGACAAAAATCAAGGTTTGGAAGCGTTTTTATGCGGGCTATCGCTTTCGATTTCAGTTTCAGCTAGGTATTCAGGACGGGCAGCGTATGAAGGCAACCAATGTTCCGGGCTTTTTTAAAACCAACCGAGGTACAAACCTAGGTTTTGGCTACCACATCTGGTACGAGCTTCCGTTTAAGAAGTAGCTTCACAGTTTTTTTAGATACCTCTGGGAGTGGTTGAAAACCCTACCAGTAGTTCGTTTCCTTTTCTATCCACTCCCAAAGTCTTCAACTACTGTGAGGGAGTTCCTATGAGAGAAGACTACAAAAGTTTCCGAGACTTTTGTAGTCTAACTTTCCGTCTCCTGCAAGGGACGCTGACGAAACCACTACATCTCAGCGTCCTCCTCGAGAGACGTTGCGAGAACAAAAGCGGACACGGTAAATTTTTCTGTAACCAGCTACAGGCTGAGAAAAAAGTAGGCACAAGGGCTGCTTATCATCTAACCCAAGAGCTTCGTAGCGAAACTTCTGAACGATTTGAGTGGAGGAAAATCATTACTTTTAGATACATTTTAATCCATGATTACTATCAGATCGAATTACCTATTGTCTGGAAAACGATTGAAGACAAGTTGCCAAACCTAAAAGTTGAATTAAAAAAGCTTCTGCAAGAATTAGAAGAGTGAAAGGAAATTCCGCCCTTATGGGTGCTCTAGCGAAGCGACCTTGCATTCCAACAGCTAGGCACTCACCCCTTCCTTCGTCACAATTCCCTTCACTACTTTCAGTACTTGCTCAATTTCAGCCTCCGTGTTGTACTTCCCAAACGAAAAGCGGACAGGCACGTACCCTTTTTGCCCGACCTCCTGAATCACATGCGAGCCACTCACCGCCCCACTCGAACAGGCACTTCCGCCCGAGGCACAAACGCCCTGAATGTCCAACTGAAAAAGCAGCATTCCAGAGGCAATAGCATCAGGAAAGCCTACATTGAGTACCGTGTAAAGACTGTTGTCGAGGTCTGAAGAAGCCCCATGAAAAATGGCTCCGGGAACCAGCTCGCTGATGCCCTTACGGAGTTTCTGTTTGAGCCTGAGGATATGTTGCCGATGTGCGTCTTGCTCCTGAATCGCGATTTCGAGTGCTGCGGTCAGCCCGACAATGCCTGCCACATTATGCGTTCCGCCACGCAAGCCACGTTCTTGACTTCCACCCGTTTGCTGGGCACAAACCTTATGGTCTTTACAAATAAAAGCAAAACCAACACCTTTAGGACCGTGAAATTTATGTGCCGACGCTACGGCATAATGTACGCCAAGCTCTCTGAGGTTAAGCGGGAAATGTCCCATGGTTTGGACTGTATCCGAATGAAATACAGCATCGTACTTTTCTGCCAGCGTACCGACAGCTTTCAAGTCAAGTAAATTTCCAATCTCGTTGTTGCCGTGCATAAGCGAAATTAAAGCGTTGGGATGGCTAGACAAAAATTCTTCGAGATGATTGAGATTTATGGAGCCATCTTCAAGTGTTTGCACAAAGTGTAGCTCTATTTTACCCTCCTCAGCAAGATCTTCGAGCGTATGAAGGACGGCGTGGTGTTCGAGTTTGGAGGTAACTGCGTGTTGGATCGCAAACTTACGTACCGCTCCGCGCAAGGTCAGGTTATCGGCTTCGGTTCCGCCCGAAGTAAAGACGATTTCGGCTGGGGTGACACCCAGAAGCTCCGCAATTTTTTTTCTTGACTGCTCGACCGCGCCTTTTGTGGTACGTCCAAGGGTGTGCGTAGAGGATGAGTTCCCATGATGCTCTTGAAGGTAAGGCATCATGGTCTCTAAAACCTTAGGGTCTAGGGCGGTAGTAGCGGCATTATCTAAGTAAATACTCATAAGTTTGTGTGATCTTTTACTGCAAAACTACGAAATCTGAGGGAGGAAAGAACCCGAACCAAGGCTTTCTCTCGTTTCAATAAAAAAGCAATAACAATCTCTTAAAATAATCCTAAGTCGCAACTTGTAATCCCATTTTGGGTTTAGGGAATATGCAAAAATATCTTATTGTCGGTGTCGTTATCATTGTGCTACTGCTTGGTGGATATTTTGGGTCGGGCTATATTGCCAGCCTCAAGGAAGAACCCCGTAAAAGCAAACCACCCACCGCACGGAAGTTTGTCCAGACCAAACGTGTTGCTTATCAGGAAGTTTCTACGGATATTACTACTTTTGGGCGTGTACAGTCTGCCCAGCCGCTGGAGTTAATTACGGAGGTGTCTGGACGAATCAAAGCTAACGTCCCCCTAAAAGCAGGTCAGCGATTTAATAAGGGACAGCTCCTCTTTCAGGTTGATGATGCCGAAGCGCAGCTCGCCTTACAAGCCCAGAAAAGTAGCTTTTTACGCGATGTAGCTTTGATTTTACCTGATTTTAAGGTCGATTTCTCGGAAAGCTACCCCGAGTGGCAACGTTATTTTGATAATATTGACGTAGAAAAACCCCTCCCCGATCTGCCCAAACATCGTTCTACGAAAGAAAAAACGTTTTTAGCCGTCAAAAATATTCTGACCAATTACTACACCATCAAACGTCAGGAGGAGAACCTAACCAAGTACAACATTTACGCCCTCTTTGGAGGAACGATTGCAGAGGTGATGTTGCAGGACGGGTCGTTTGTTAACCCAGGTAATAAAGTTGCAAAAGTGTTGGCTACAAGTGAGTTAGAACTTCGCGTTCCTGTCGAGCCAGATAACATTCGTTGGATTCAGCAGGGAACTAGCGTTACCGTCAAGACGGAGGACAATGCGCGGGAGTGGAGCGGCCGGGTAACACGAATCAGTGAGTTAGTTAACGAAAATA
>CAZNAK010000136.1:3012-6472 GCA_964570645.1 uncultured Cytophagales bacterium
GCCGGATACGCGAACTCAAAATACGCAATCGCTGGATGTTTTTATAGCACTATCAGGTACTGACCGTCTCTACGAGGGGATGTATCTCAAAGCTGTAATCCCGGGAACGACCATCACAGAAGCCCTTGAAATACCGCGAAATGCCCTGAGCAAAGGCAATAAAGTCTTTGTAATTGAGCAGGATAGCCTTCTTAAGGTACGATCTGTGGAGGTTAAAAAGATAAGTTCTGAAACTGTGGTTATTTCAGGACTAGAAGAGGGGACAGACTTAATCGTTGAGCCAATGACGGAGGCGTATAACAACATGCGCATTTTCCCGATCCGTGATGCCGAAAAGTACAACGCTAAAACAGCGAAGCAAACGGCGGATAACACAACTCCTTGATGGTAGCAGTAATAAATTCGGTTTGGCTGAGCAGGAAAAATACTATAAAGGAACTTTCACACTTCACTTTTTAGCGTTTCGTGCTGATTTTGTTAGTTTTGCTGATCTAAAAAATTGCAATCGTTGCTCATGCAGTCGTTCAATCGTATTAATGACATCCTTGGTTGGATCATCTTTGGCATTGCCGCCACTACTTACCTCTTGACGATGGAAGAAACCGCTAGTTTTTGGGACTGCGGAGAGTTCATCGCCGTTTCCTACAAACTTGAAGTTCCCCACCCTCCCGGCGCACCTTTCTTCTTGCTTCTCGGACGAATGTTTTCCTTCCTTGCCAGCGAACCCACTGAGGTCGCTTACTGGATTACGAGTATGTCAGCGTTTTCGAGTGCTTTCACGATTCTCTTTTTGTTTTGGGCGATTACCTTGCTGGCCCGTCGGATGATGCCTACGCCACATACCTTGGCAGACAAAATTGCAATTTTGGGTAGCGGAGCAGTAGGCGCATTAGCCTATGCGTTTTCAGATTCATTCTGGTTCTCGGCAGTGGAGGCGGAAGTTTATGGGATGTCCTCGTTTTTTACTGCCTTAGTCGTTTGGGCGATGCTCAAGTGGGAGCGCATCGAAGACGAACGTGCGGCTAACCGCTTCCTGATCTTTATTGCTTACATGATGGGGCTTTCGATTGGGGTTCACCTCCTCAACCTGCTCACCATCCCTGCGATGACACTTTTGTATTATTACCGTCAGCAGAAGTCACAAAGCACAAAAGGCGTGTTGATTTCGCTGTTAGTTGGTTTCGGGATCATTGTTTTTATCAACTTTGGCATTATCCCTGGACTGCCTACATTGGCGGGTAACTTCGAGGTCTTTTTTGTGAACACCTTTGGGCTTCCCTTTGGTTCGGGCTTGTTCATTTTCATGGCATTGCTGATTGGTGGATTGATTTACTTGCTGATGTTCTCCTTGAATCCGCGCAGCGATATTTTTGGGCTGATTCGCTTGAATGCAGAGCAGAAATCACTATTGAATATTGCTGTACTGAGTACTGTTTTCGTTTTGATTGGCTACTCGACCTATCTTTTGGTCATTATCCGTTCAAATTATAATACCCCGATCAACGAAAATGACCCCAGCGACATTATCAGCTTTGTCTCTTACCTCAAGCGTGAGCAATACGGTGATCGACCACTTTTGTACGGACCACACTTCATGTCAGGCTCTCCCGTTGACTACAAAGACGGCGCACCGAAGTACCGACGTAACGACAAGCTCGGTAAATACGAAATTTACGACTACAAAACGGAGTACGTCTATAATCCAGAAGATAAGATGTTGCTTCCACGGATGTACAGCACCCAGCCCGGACACGCACAGCGTTATCACAATATGACGGGCTTGAAGCCGAACGAAAAACCGACCTTCGGGGACAACCTTGAATTTATGTTTGGGCATCAGTTCAAGCATATGTATTTCCGCTATTTCATGTGGAACTTTGCTGGACGCGCCACAGACGAAAAAGAAGCGGAATGGCTTAGTCCTTTTGAGGGCGGCGGCGAGTTACCCGAAATCTTAGCCCGCGATAAAGCCCACGACAACTTTTATATGTTACCCCTACTTCTAGGGCTGTTAGGCTTATTTTTCCATTACGGACGTGACCATGAGGGAGCAAACTTTGTAATGACGCTCTTCGTCATGCTTGGTGTGATGATCGTTATGTACATCAACTCTCCGCCCGTCGAGCCTCGTGAACGGGATTATGTGTATGTAGGATCATTTTATGCCTTTGCCATGTGGATTGGGCTTGGCGTGATGATGCTCAGACAAGCCTTTAAAGCTATCGGAGCCGTTCCTGCGGCAGCATTAGCGGTACTACTAGGCTTGGGCGTTCCTGCGCTCATGGGCACAAAAAGCTGGGATAATCATGACCGAAGCGGTCGGGTTTTCTCTGTGGATCAAGCCAGAAATACCTTGGCAAGCTGTGCACCAAACGCCGTTTTGTTTACGGGAGGAGACAACGATACTTTCCCGCTTTGGTATGTACAAGAGGTTGAAGGCTTCCGTACCGATGTAAGAGTCGTTGTTTTGAGTTACTTCAACACGGACTGGTACATTAGTCAGATGCAACGTCAGGTCTATGAGTCCGAGCCATTACCGGTTACCTTTACGTATGAGCAATATCGCGCAGGCACAAACGACGTAGTTCGATATTATAACACCGATCCTACGGGAGAACAAAAAGACGACCGCGTCATTGACCTCAAACGATACATGGAGGCAGTAAAGAAAGAAAGCCCACAGGTAGTCCTAGAGACACGGGACGGCAAAAAAGCGGCTATTTTCCCGTCTCGTAATTTTGCCCTTGACGTAGATTCAGCAAAGGTAGCCCGTATTGTCCCCGAAGATCTACGCGGTCGCATCGACGATGTGTTAATTCAAATCGACAAGAATACGCCTTATATCCTCAAAGGTGACCTCATGCTTTTGGATATTTTTGCCAACTTTGACTGGGAACGCCCCATCTATTTCAACACGACTTCTGCCAATACGACAAGCCTCGATATCAAAGATTATCTTTTCCAAGAGGGGATGGCGTATCGTTTCCTTCCTGTTCGTGCCCAAAGCCGCACAGGAATGGGCGGAGTAAGCGTAGATGTGATGCTCGAAAACCTAGAGAAATTCCAGTATCGCGGAATGCAAGACCCAGATGCGTACTACGATGTAGAGTTCAAGAAATTTGGTTCTAACTTTCGTAGCATTTACTGGCGGCTTTCCACCGAGCTTTTGCAGCGTGGACGCAAAAAAGAAGCCCTGCAAGTGCTCAACGATGCGCTCAATAATATTCCTGACTCAAGCGTGCCGTACAGCTATTACGCGCCGCGTTTTGTGGATGCCTACCTGATGCTTGAAGAGGATGAGCGCGGATTAGGGATTGCCGATACGCTGCTAACGCGATCCAAGGAAATGCTCGAATACCTCCGCGCCAACAGCTATGAGGGGCAACAAACCTATCAGGAGTACGAGAGCCAAGCGGTTTATATCCTAAACGACCTATCGCTTACTTTCCGTCGCTTAGAT
>CAZNAK010000137.1:0-6447 GCA_964570645.1 uncultured Cytophagales bacterium
CCCTACACGACCACGAACAACACGCGCACCTGCGCTTTTATCGCCTTTGCTCCAAAAGATGACCCCCAAATCGCGATTGCCGTTTATGTAGAAAACAGCGGTTCTGGCGGAACGTGGGCTGCCCCAATCGCTAGTCTGATGATTGAAAAATACCTAACGGACTCGGTTACTCAGACATACAAAGAGAAACGCATTTTGGAAGCTGACTTAATAACACCAGAACCTAAAAAGCCACAGAAGGCTGTCGTGAATGTGGCAGAAAAGCCTGAATCTACGCCTAAATTAGAGGAAGAGGAAAGTCGCTAGAACTTTTTAGCGGAACCGAATCGGACAAATGCCACCTACATCATAGGTGTAGCTAATGGAAAAGCCGATGAGATAGTACATATCATCGTTGTAGGAGTTGGTAGATTGAAATTTTGTATCAAACACATCGGGATCAAGTCCGTCTATTTGATCGGTAAAGGTTTTTCGTGCTCCAATCTCCATCCCAAGATTGACATTCAGTGGTAAAGCGTATTTAAAGCCTACGCCAAAAGGTAGTACGGGCGTAACTTGATTGTTATCGAGGTAATTCCCATCCGTTGAAATCCATGCCACACCGCCACCGACAAAAGCGTAAGGCGAGAATTTTCTTAGCTCTGTTCTAGCACGGAAGTCCCGAAAGTTGTACTCTAACCGCATTGAAAGCTCTGTAACCGAAGCATTAAAATTTACATTTCGGATTACCTGAAACTGGTCGGGAGAAATTTCATCTTTTGCTTGTGTCAGGCTGATTAGGGCATTAGCCCGTATTGTCAGGGCGGGTGTAGCATTGTAGCGCAAAAAACCTTCTATCCCAAGCCCTAACGAACTCGGATGAATGTTTGGTGTCACATCGCCCGTGTAGGACATCAAGCCTAAACTTGCCCCTGGCTCAAAGCGTTGTGCATACGCGTTTAGACTAATGGTTATGAATAAGAAAACACTCAGAAATTTCAACATAGAAAAGATAGTATAAGAAACCCTCTATCCAAAAACGTCTTGAATAGAGGGTTCGGTATTTTTTAGATTCAAAATTTTGTTACCGAAAGCGGATCGGACAGCGAACACCCTCACGCGGAATGAGATACCGTAGTGTAAACCCTGTTACCGTAAAGACATCGTTGTCGCGTGCGTTACCACGAATTACGTCTGGAAATTGATCTTGCCCAAAGCTCTGATAAGAAGTATAAGTCGTACCATCCACACCAACGTAAGTTGTGGTGGGAAACTGACGCGCAGTTACGTCATCTATGCGTGCGGTATTGTACGGCTCGGAGCGGTCGTGAAGAGCTTGTGCCAGAAAGTCCGAAGCAGTTACTTCATCCTCAGGACTAGCCGATGATGTAAATATCCCTGGATCAACATAACTTTTACTCACATCATCCAAATAGTCAGTCAAGAAGAAATAATAATTGAACTCAAACGATAAGTCGAATCGTTGTCCTAGGCGTTTGCGTACCCCAAACCCTAAGGGAAATGCTACCTGTACGGTAGAATATCGCTCACCCAGTGAGCGTCCTGTGCGCGGATCAATACGCCCTTGTCCTTCCGTACCAAGCGGCTGGAGAGCGACCCACTGGTCTGGCTCCCACTGCGGCTCGCCTCCCTGATAATCCAATTTTGGCGATTTAGCTTGTGGATCATGGAAAACGACTGCCACTCCTCCCGTAAGATAAGGAATGAATTGCTTTGGACGATCGTAAAACTCTTTATTCATCTTTTCGCGTGCAATCAAGTCATACTGTAACTGGAAACCCGCCGAGAAGACATCGTTGCGGAAGTGCAGGTTTCGGACATAACGAAATTGGTCATTCGCATCCATGGGGTCTGCTTGCGTACTGTCGGCAGCAGACAGCCTTCCATAATTTAAAGAAATTTCCCAGCTCCACTGCGGACGGAAGCGTTTCTGGATATCCAAACCAATAGCCAGACGAGTAAATGCCAGATCGGTACTGGTAAAGCTTTGGCGGGGCGCAATATCACCAAAATAATTTTTTGCCCCCAGAGTAAGCCCTACGCTATAATAGCGACGGTGCTTTGTCCAGACCCAGCGATGGTTGTGTGGACCTTGGCGTTTACCATAATAATATTTGTTTCCCACTTGTGCAGCAGCTTCGGGTGTGGTAAGATCTCCTCCGAAGAAACCCACAAAAAGGAAAAGACAGAGTAGCTTTTTCATGCGTAGATATATGAACAAAATGTTGAATAACAGTACATCGCTGAAATACCTTAATTATTGTACAAGTCATAAAAAGTACAATACTTTAGTAGCTTTTTGCTAACAGAAGTTCTTTTACGATACAGCAAGTTAGTGATCTTTTCTGGATTTTTTTGTACCAACATACTCCTGACCATTTATCAGGAGACTTGTCAAAGCAAAAAAAAGCCCTTATTTTGTTATCCATAACTTCAACCTACCTATGTTAGCCCAGTTTTATCTCCCTCAATCACTATCTCCCTCACGGATGGATCGCTATTTGGCAGGCGGATGGTTTCGGAGTTGCTCTATTTTTTATAGAGCAAAGCTGATCTGCATGGATGAAGAAATTTATTCGGTGATCAATCTGCGTCTTCCGCTAAAAGACTATAAATTTTCTAAACGCTTCGATAAACTTCTTCGCCGTAACGGAAAACGCTTCTGTGTTGAAATTGGCGAACTCGCATTCACTGAGCGCAAGGAGGAGCTGTACCAATTACAGAAGCCTCGGTTTATGGGTTTTATGACCGAACGAATCTACGATTTCTTTTACTTCGAAAAAGCACATGAATCCGTCTTCCGAACGCGCGAGGTACGCGTTTATGATCGAGAAACAGATAAGCTAGTCGCGGTGAGCTTTTTTGATGACGGGCAACTGAGCCTTGCTGGACTGTTAGCCGTCTATGACCCTGCCTACAATAAGTACAGCCTTGGAACCTACACGATGCTATTAGAAGTGCTCTATGGTGTGAAGAAACAGAAAAAATTTTATTATCCAGGTTACACACTTGACCTACCTTCCTCTTTCGACTACAAACTCAGACTTGGTAATTTACAGTATTTTTCCCGCCATGGACGCTGGGCGAGCTTTGCTAGAAGTAAGGAGGAGGTTTCGCTGGGTAGCGAAATTCGTCAAAAGATTGAGGAGCTTCAAACCTTATTCCGTCAGGCAGGAGTTTTGTTCCAAAAACGGCTTTACCCTACCTTTGTGCTAGCCTACTGGGAACAAATGCAGCACGAACATTTTTTTGACCAGCCTGCTTTCCTACTGCTCTCGGGCGACCAGCATCGACTTCTTATTGCCTACTACAACTCAGAAAAACGAAGTTTTTGCCTAGCTTGGGTAGAGGTTGTTGAAGACTATGCCATCGAAGATATGAACCCCAGTCCAGAATATTTGACTGCACCGGGGTATTATAAGCAGGTGCTCTGCTATGATCAAAAGCTGATACAAACGACGCGCAAATCTGAGCTAATGAACGCACTTCGCTTTCTGATTTAAGCCAAATACGCGCTGTACATCCACATATGTTTCTCTTGTGTTTTGATGTAATCGCTCATCAGGTCGGCCGTACCTTCGTCTTGAATCTCGGCGGCGGCTTTCAGGATCAATCGCTCTTTAGGAAGTAAGATCTGGAAAGCATCTAAAAGGCTTTGTACGGCGGCTTTTCCTTCTGTCACATTTTTTACTTCGGGCACTTCGGTATGCTGAAGGTACTCCGAAAAACTGTGCACGGGCGTTCCACCTAAAGTTAAAATACGCTCAGCTATGGCATCAATATTCAAGGCGAGTTCGTCATAGAGTAACTCGAACTTCTCGTGCAACTCAAAAAACTCTGCTCCTTTAATGTTCCAATGTAATCCTCGCAAGTTTACGTAAAAAACCTGCATGTTGGCAAGCAAATCATTAAGCTGCGTTGAAACTTTAGCAACTGCGGCACTATCCAAACCTAGTCTTTCTTGAGGTGTCATCATAAGGGTTATTTGTTTTTCAGATAACCCCATATCTGAACTTATGTTTACCTTTCAATTATATAATCTAGGATGCGCTCTTGAGGCAAAAAAGTCGATAACTGGTTAAGTCCGTAATGCTCAGTGGCATAACGAATCTGCTCACTTTCAGGAAGTGCTTGTTGCCCCAGATGTAAGGCAGTTTCCTTAAAGACCGATAAAGGTACCAGCCCTATAATTTCGGTTCCCGTAACGCTAAACCCACGCTTTCGTGCTTCTTCCGATACAGCTTGATGCGCCGCAAAAAGACTCGTTTGTTGGAGTCGCGTAAGGTTCATGGACACTTGTGCAAATTTATATTCTTCGATAAACCAACCTATCGCTTTTGTGCCCGGACACCTTCCGCCGCCAGCCGCTCGGACGGACTTAGCAATAGACCGTGCAGCACGAACATCTTGGGTATCGAGATTAAAATTGACGGCAAGCATTAACTCTCTTGCTCCGATAACGCTTGCTCCTGTGCGCGGTCGTGGGGTACTAGGACCAAAGTCTGGCTTGAAGCCCGCCTCCATACGCGCTGCCAAACCTTCATAGTTTCCTTTTCGGATAAAGGCAAGGTTGCGGCGTTCCTCCCAAAAAGCGGCTTCCTCATAACAATATACAGGATAATCTAACTCCTGACCCACTCGGCGCGCTAGCTCGCGAGCCAGAACAACCGCTTCTCTCATCGTGATTCCTTCAAGAGGAACGAGGGGACAAACGTCTGTAGCACCGATCCGAGGATGTGTTCCTTGCTGTGTGCGCATATCAATCCGCTGTTGTGCTACCTTCATAGCTTGAAAGGCGGCTTCGGCTACGGGTTCAGGCTTTCCAGCAAAAGTCATTACGGTTCGATTTACGTCTGCGCCAATATCCTGATGTAACAGCTTGACACCCGCAACGCTTTGGATTGCCTCAGCAATTTGAGTGATAGTGTTAATATTTCTTCCCTCAGAGAAGTTTGGAATACATTCTATGGTTGGCATACGTTTTTTTATAAGTTGCAAAGGCTGATTTGCCAAAAATATATGAAGCGCCGCAAAGAACTACTACTACTCATCGTTCTGCTTGCCCTTGAATCCTTCTTTCTCTTCGATAGCTTGGGGGTGAAGTATGTCAACGACTCGCAGCGATACCTTGCTTACGCAGAAGCTTTAGCGTCGGGGTTTTATACGGAGGCGCATAATGTTTGGTATTTGGGATATGTAGGATTTATTTATGCAGTGAGGCTTTTTTCGGACAGCTTTTTTGTGCTGGTAATGACGCAGTATGCTTACTCAGGTATAGGAATTGTGTTTCTCTATCTTGCTATCGAAAAACTACACCCAGAAGGCTATGCGGCACTCATTGGAGGTATTTTATACTTGATTTTGATAGAAATTTGCACGTGGAACGCTTACATCCTCTGCGAATCGGTTTATTTTAACAATCTCGTGATTGCGTTTTATCTTCTGGTTCAATGCCATCAAAAGTCTAACGTAAAAAGACCGACTATTTTTATTTTTTTAATGCTTTTAGCCGTACTTCTGGCAGCATTAACCAAACCTACGGGGGTTGCTTTGGTGCTGACTTTGAGCCTTTATGTTGGCGTGTCTCTGTGGAAGAGCGTTCAAATTTCAAAAACGGTCAAGTACGGAAGCCTGATTATCGTGATAACGATATTTTTGCTCCTAACGAATCGGATGCTCAATACGTTCTCGCTTATAGAAAATTATCAGACAGGCGAGATTATCTATGACATAAGCAATTCCGATAACCATCAAATTCTTGAGGCGCATCCTTACTTGGTTAACGCAATTCCCTCAGATCTTAACGTATTGCCTAAGAACTATCCTCCGCTTTTTGGCATCGCGCATTTTGTGGTTACAAATTTTCGTTTTTGGATCAGTCTGTTTGCCGAAAAGGTAATGTACTTTGTACTGCATATCCGCCCTTACTGGTCGCTAAAGCATATCATTTTTAACCTCCTGACAATCCTTCCAATCTACTTTTTTACGTTTCGGTATTTGCGTTGGGGTTCCTTCCGCATTCGTCTTTTTGTATTGACTTATCTGCTGACGCACGTACTTATCGTCGGGACGACAACTGTTGACTGGGATGGACGGTTTTTTGTGCCTGTCCTTCCCGTCTTGCTTATTTGTGCGGCTCAGGGTGCTGAACGCATCCGAAGCAGGCTTTTTTACTCCATCTCAACGACTACATCCTCGGTTAACGGATGCGATTGACAGGTCAAAATATATCCTTGTTCGAGTTCCTCAGGGCTAAGCGCGTCATCTACGTCCATATGAACTTTTCCTTGCATTAGCTTTCCACGACACGCCGTACAAAGTCCGCTTTGACAAGAGTAAGGCATATCCAGTCCCTCGTCGAGTGCGGCATCCAGAATTGTTTTATCTGCGGCCACCCGTATCTGATGTGCCTCGCCGTGTAGTTGCACCGCGACTTGCTGCGACTCT
>CAZNAK010000138.1:0-6398 GCA_964570645.1 uncultured Cytophagales bacterium
ACTCCCCACACCTCTTCGGGATCCGCCTGCCAGACCATCCTGAATGGATGCCTGTACTTTTTGAGCGACTTCTTGAGGCAAAGGTTTTAGTTTCATTGCGTGGGGATGCCGTTCGTATTTCCCCTCACCTTTTCAATACCGAAGAGGACCTCTGGAAGCTTGTCGAAATCCTACAAACGGAGTTAGAAAATAAGTAGGCTTACCGTTTTGGTGACGCGATAATGGAAAACGCCATTAGGCTTTCTTTACCAACAAAAACTCCGTAGCTTATTTGATCGAATAATCAGATAACGACTTTTTTATGTATCTTTCGGTACTTTTTACACTACATTCAAACGCCGTATATGAATAAGCTCGTCAGTAAAAGCGACTTAAAAAAGATTGATCTCAACAGCCTGAAAATTCCTTTCGTTAACGATGTGGTGATGTGGATGCTTCGTATTAAAGAGATTAATACGATCTACAATAAAATTGGCCCCCGCGATGGGATAGAGTTCATTGATGCCGTTTTTCAAGAGCTAAGTATCCGTTACAGTGTATCAGAAGAGGAGCTAGGTTTTATTCCCAGGGAAGGTCCTTTTATGACCGTCTCTAACCATCCGTTTGGCATTCTGGACGGTATGATTCTGATCAAAATGATTGCCGAACGCCGCCCTGACTTTAAAGTAATGGCCAACTTCCTTGTTAAAAAGATCGCCCCCATCCAAGAATTTGTTTTTACGGTCAATCCCCTCGAAAAAAACCGTGCTGACAGTGTCGTAGGGCTGCGTAACACGCTTCAGCACCTACAAGCGGGGCATCCTGTGGGTATTTTTCCTGCCGGAGAGGTTTCCACCCACCAGTCCGAGACGCAGGTCGTGGAAGACCGTGAGTGGACCAAAACGAGTCTCAAGCTCATCCAAAAAGCACAAGTTCCGATTGTTCCAATCTTTTTTCAAGGTACAAACAGTTTTAGCTTCCATGTGCTGGGTAAAATACTACCTGTGCTTCGTACAGCGGCACTTCCCTCGGAGCTATTGAACAAAAAAGGACAAACCCTTCCGCTCCGCATTGGGCACCCCATTCCCTACAAAGAACTTGCGGAGTTTGAAGATATGCGTAAAATGGGGCGTTATCTGCGTACAATGGTCTATGGACTGGGTTCAGCTCTTGAGGTCAAAAAGTTTTTCCGCTCTGAGGTCTCTGCACTCAACAAACCCGAAGAAATTGTTGCCCCCGCCCCACAAACAGAACTAGAAAAAGAAATTGCGGGACTAAAAGCAACAGAATGCTTTCTGGGAACAAAAAAGCAATTCGAGATCTTTCTTACTCCCGCCCAATATATTCCGCACGCCATGCACGAATTAGGTCGTTTGCGCGAGATCACCTTTAGAGACGTTGGTGAGGGATCAAATCGTAAAATTGACGTAGATGAGTTCGACCTTTATTACCGGCATCTTTTCCTCTGGGACAAAGAAGGGAAGCAGATTGCGGGCGCATATCGACTGGGATTCGGCGATCAGATCATTAAACAGCACGGGCGAAGGGGCTTTTATACGGGTAGCCTTTTTGACCTAGACAAACCACTAAACCCAATTTTGGAAGTCTCCATAGAACTGGGGCGTTCGTTTGTCGCGAAAGACTATCAGCGTCGTCCGATGCCTTTATTTATCCTTTGGCAAGGCATCTTGGAAGCACTGACGAAGAATCCGAAGTTCAAATATTTGATCGGTCCTGTCAGCATTAGTAATAATTACTCACAGTTTTCGCAGGAGTTATTAATCGCGTTCATCAAAAAATATTATTACAACGAAGAGCTAGCTAAACACGTCCGTCCGAAGCATCACTTTTCGGTGAGTTCCAATGTAGATGCTGAGATTCTACTCGAAAAGTTCGATACAAATGATGTAAACAAACTCGATAAATACATTTCCGAATTTGAACCCAATCGTTTCCGTGTGCCGATTTTACTCAAAAAGTACATGAAGCAAAACGCTCAGATCATTGGTTTTAATGTCGATCCGCGTTTCAACAACTCTCTTGACGGGTTGATGATCCTTGACCTAGAACGACTTCCTGACAGTACATTAGACAACCTTCGGAAGAAGGCTTACGAACAGGAATAAAACGAACGTATCGATTATTGCTTGTATGGGATTAGCTCCACAACTGCCTCCAAGTTGATTTTTCCGTAAACATGAGGATACCGCTCATCATTTGTGGATAACTCAAACTTTACGGGCGCAGTGAGTTTGCTCAGCGCGATTTTTAAGATGACAAGCTGCTCCTCTTCTGCGTAATAACGCGCAATTACGCCCTCGATTTGCCCCTCCAGAGAACAATGGATGAAGCCCTCTTGGGTGAGCGACTCAGGGAAATAGAACTTTTCCCCCTGAAAGGCCTTAAAATACGCAGGTTCAATAATATGATAAATGAAGTCAGAAATAGCTACCGGATCAAAAGTATAGAGTCCGAGTACGTTTCCGAAACATTTCCCGCATCATCCTTAAACTTGATATAAACGCGCTTTTCGCCGTTTGCTCCACCGAGCCTCCAGTTGGTAATCAGTTCGTTGTAGGCTTGCCAGCGGGCGTTACGGAAGTTTTTATCCTCACTAATCATCATCAATACTGCATCTTCTGCACTGATAGAAAGCTCGACGTACCCATCAAGCTGCCGCGATATTTCATCACCCGCATTGATAAGGATGCTTCCGTTTTGTGGAGGCAAAGCATCAACGGCGATTTCATCTTTGACTACCTCGGATACGTTATGTGCTTCGTCACGGTATTTGACATAGACGGTCAGGTTACCCGACTTTATATCGACTTTGAAGTCTTCCACAACCTTTTGAAAAGGTTTCCATTCGGCTCCCTCAAAGTCTTCGTTATCAGCAATCAGCATTTCGGTTGCTCCTACAGCAAAAAGATTTAGTCGAACTGTTCCGTTAGGAATTGAGGTAAACTCTCGCCCGCCATCAATGACAACCGTTGCACGCACGGGCGCAAAGCTATCCACAGTAATCTCATCGGCAGCTACCTCCGATACATTCCCTGCTTTATCGCGTATTTTGATAAAAACGGCGCGCTTTCCATCCAAGCTACCACTAAGCTTCCAGTCGGCGATACTCTCACGAAGTATCTGCCAACGCTTACGAAAGAACGTCCGGCTATTACTGACCATCATGTAACGTGCGTCCTCAAGACTTGGTGTAGAAATGGTAAGCGTAACGGTCTGGTCGGGGCTACCGATCGCCTTTGTCTCGGACTCAATCTTGATCGTTGGTCTAGCCGGGACAGTCATATCTAGCTCAATATCATCCGAGATAGGGCCTGTAATTTTTCCTGCTTTGTTCTTGAAACGTACAAAAACCTCTTGCTTACCCTCTTTCAAGCCAAGCTGCCAGCCATAAACCTTAGGCTGATACGGAATCCAGATGTCAGTATCGTTAAAGTCTGAACGATTTTTAATCTGCATGTGCGTTTGCTCAAAGGCAGCAATACTCAGGGAAACAACATTGGTTCGGGTATAACGGCTACCACGATTTATCTTAACGCGGTTTTTCTCACCAAGTTGAGCTTGTACAGAAAAAGCAAGGCAAAATGCAGATAGCAATAAACATAAAACGGTTTTTAGGCGCATAAATCTGGAGTTGAATTGGATGACGATGAGTTATAAAACAATTTATTTGCCATTCGGGTAGAAGTCGTCATAAAATTAATCACTTTCTGACTTTTCTAGCGGCATAACCATGACTTGAGCAATGCGTTTTTCGTCTGCTTCTGTAACTTTAAATCGAAAATCGTGGTAGTCTTTGTATTCGCCTACGGCAGGCATTTCTTCAAAAAGTTCAAAGAGTAAGCCCCCTAAAGACTCTGCATTCCCCTTGTCGGCATCAAAGTAGTCCTGATCCAGATTAAAATGCTTACATAGATCGTGGAGCGAGACCTTTCCATCAACCAAATAGCAGTTATTTTCGATAGGCGTAATCAAAATATCATCTTTCGTAACTTCGTCGAACTCATCCTCGATCTCCCCAACAATTTCCTCGATGACATCTTCGAGTGTAACCAAGCCTTGTGTGCCTCCATACTCGTCAATGACAATCGCCATGTGTACCTGACTTTCCTTAAACTTCTTGAAAAGCGCGTTTGCCCGCACATTTTCCGAGACCCAAAGTACATTATCATCCCTACGAATAAGCGTTTGCCAAGCAAAGCCTTCTGAGCTTGTACCGCTTTTGGGTTCAAGGTGCTCAAGTAAATCTTTGACGTAAAATATTCCTAGAATATCATCTAAAGTCTCCCGATAAATCGGAATGCGCGAGTAACCCTGCTCTTTTACTAGTCGAACAAGCTGGGCAAAGTCTGTTTTTTCTTCGATCGCAAAAATATCGGGACGCGGACGCATCAACTGTTTCACGGTAGTACTCCCAAAGTTGACGATACTTCGTAGAATCTCCTGCGTACTTGGCTCCTCTACTTCCTGCTCTAGTGTCCTCTCCAAAACTTTGCTGAATTGGTTCAGAGTAATGGAAGGAATGATGTACTCGGAAGAGAACCTCCGCCTAATCCAACCACCAATACGAGTCAAGAAAAAAGTTAAAGGAATCAGTACTTTCTGTGCAAGAAAAATCCCACTTGCGGTAAACTTAGCAAACGCACGGCTCCGTTCCTGTGCAAAAACTTTAGGGACTACCTCACCAAAAAAGACAATCGCCGTAGTCACAAAAACTGTCAGAAGAACCACTGCCCACCCTTCGACATCTTTTCCGTAAAGCTGCCAAGTGACGTAGGTAGAGAGTACGACGATGGCTACATTTACTAAGTTGTTGAGTACTAAGATGGTTGCTAGCAACGTATTTTTGTCTCGGCAAAGGTAGGCAAGGCGACGCTCGGCGACGCTCTCACTGGTACGGCACTCGTCGATTTCAGCTTCAGAGATAGAAAAAAAAGCTACCTCCGAACCAGAAACTAACCCTGAGGCTGCCAAGAGAAGTATCAGAATCAGTAGTTCGAAGAGGTAGATGGTAACATCAACCTGCGCTAAAAATAAAAAAACGGAATGATAAGGTTCGCTCTCGTCCACGGTATGTTAAACGTGATGAAAAAATGATTAGAACGGCAGATCGTCTTCATCCGTCGCCTCGCTATTAAATGAGTTATCGCCCGTTGTTTTAGCCTGAGCAGGCGCACTGCTTTGTGTGGCTTGCATTGGCTCGGGAGGTAGCGGAATACCGCTTCCTTCTCCGCCCTGACGGGAATCTAACAGAAGCATATCACGTGCTGAAACTTCTGTGATATATTTTGTTACGCCATCCGTTTCATAAGAACGTGTGGTTAGTTTTCCCTCAATGTAAAGCTTAGAGCCTTTTCGGACGTAACGTTCTATGATGTCGGCCAGACCACGCCAGGCCACAATTCGATGCCACTCGGTTTGCTCTTGCTTGTTGCCCTCACGGTCTTTGTACGTTTCAGTGGTCGCAATGGAGAAAGATGCTACTTTTGCGCCACTCTCAATAGTTCTGATCTCGGGATCGCGTCCCAAATTACCAACTAAGATTACTTTGTTTATTCCTAAGGCCATATCTAAAAAGTATTTATTATATGCAAAAATAATTTTTTTTGTTGAGGATTAAAGAAAACGTGCGTTTTTCTGAGGGCTTCTCAGTCCACGTATCAATTTTCAAATATGTCCCCCCAATGGCTTTGGCAAGGTTATTCCACAAAGAAGTACTCATCCGTAATATTGACTACTCGAACGGTTTCGCCTTTGTTATACACCATTTGTGGATTTTCAGCCCTAGCAAAACGGTCTAGCTCAATGCCATTATAGGGGATTTTGATTTTACCGATTTGCCCAGCCTCTATTTTTACCGTCACCGTAGCTTCTACAAAGAGAAGTTCTTTGTTTTGGAACGAGGAGTCAAACTCATTCCGTTGAATACGCTTCAGGGCGCGTGCACCTGCTGCCATCACCAAACCTACGCCACCACTCCAAGCCAGGCTTTCGAGTGGGAGCTTATCGGCAACTTGTAGGGCGAACCAGCCCGTCGCGCCAAAGCCGAAAGCAAAATAAACGAAGGTTTTCAGTGCGCCAATCGCTTTTAGTACCACAACTTGTGTGTTGCTGCGGTCGTGGTGCATGATGACAGAACCTTTCCCGCTGCTTTCCTCACCGTGGCCCCCTTCCTCCTCACCGTCGTCAGCTTCGTCGCCTTCGTCCCCATCATCTCCGTCGCCGCCTTCGTCCCCATCCCCACCTTCGTCACCGTGGTCGTCATCTTTCGACCCCAAAAAGCCCAATACATCCATCGAAATTACACCACCACCAAAGATTGCCGAGGCGATGTACAAGGTTAATAATCCTTCCATTGCAGAAAAATCCGAAATTTTTCCGATCAATCCAACTCTAAGCCC
>CAZNAK010000139.1:0-6394 GCA_964570645.1 uncultured Cytophagales bacterium
GTCAGCCTGGATAGACCGTGGTAGTAGAGCTGCGTCTCGCGTGCTTCGCGGCAGTTTATTTAAACTGGCTGCTTACTTGGGTTTCGGAATTGAGTCTCCCGCCCCTTTTTTCCAACAGACAGGACATATTGCGCTCCCTGCCCGCGATGCTGAGGATATCGTTGGTCAACTTCTTTACGAAGATTACGGTACATCTTGCCCCATAAATGGCAAAATACGCCGTCAACTTTTGGGAAATCTCCTCAATTTTTATCGCCTTCATCTTGAGAGTTTTGGGCGCGTGCGGTCTTTGGAGGTTTTGCAGGCGATATTTTAGATTGAGTCGCCAAATAAAGAAGCCAAAAATGCTAGGGCTTCCAAAATATTTTCTTTCTCTGACAGGTTTTAATCACCGTAAAGCTTGGTGATTCTGCTTAGATTAACGTCAAAAAAAAGGTTTATGCATGTTCATGCCATTAAAGCTGATACACATACCGACTTCCTTGCCCAGCAGCGCGAAGACCCTGTCACGGGCGAGTTCATTCGTGCGGGAGAAGAGGTCGTTTTTTTGTGTTAGCTGTAAATCTGCCTTCTTGAAGGATTCATGGGCATACCTGAGGAACAAACACTGTGGACAGTCTGGGACGCTGGAGGAAGTACCCCAGCAGAGGGCTTTACGCATCCGCTGGGAGCTTAAAGAACAAATCTGACCACCCAAGGTTGCCAAAAAGCTCAAGCGAAACAGCAGTTAAAAAGCGGGACTTTGAGCGAGGGGAAGAGTTCACGGTTACTACAAGCTAAAGATTAACAAACGCACTTTGGGGAAGCCAGATAGGTTTCCTATTTTTATCGCAGATTAACTTCAAACGACCATGAGTGCAACAAACAAAATAAAAGTCGGAGATTCGTATTCCTACACTTTTTCCTTCTCTCAGGAGGATGTACAAGCCTTTGCCGAAGTTAGCGGCGATAAAAACCCCGTTCATCTGAATGCGGATTATGCTGCCCAAACGTTATTCAAACGCCCCATCATGCATGGATTTTTGGGAGGAAGTGTCTTGTCCAAAATCTTTGGAACGATGTTTCCGGGCGAAGGAACAATCTATTTAAGGCAAAACCTTGAGTTTTTACGTCCGATGTTTGTTAATGCAGCGTACGAAGCAACCGTTGAAGTTAAGGAAGTTGATGCAGATCGGCATCGTGGTATTTTAATCACAGAAATTAAAGACGTTGAAAAAGGAAAGATGACCATCAAGGGCGAAGCCGAACTGATGCATAACGAAAGATTCTGATGAGCGATATTCTGGTAGGGCGCTGGGACTGCAAGAGTTGCGGCAATGTAGGTGTATTGGGACCCTTAACGCGTTGTCCGAATTGTGGGTCGGCGCGTCCTGAGGACGTACAGTTCTATCTTCCTGAGGACGCACAAGAAGTAACCGATGCCGAAGAGATCCGAAAAGCAAAAAGCGGTGCGGATTGGGTATGTTCGCATTGCTCTACGCACAACAAAGCATGGGATACGCAGTGTATGGGGTGTGGTAGCCCACGAGATGAAGCTGCTGACGATGACCGACAACTTCAACAGCGTGATATTTTACACCATCAGCCCAAAACCTCTGCGGCTCCGTCGCCTCCCCGCCGAAACCCCAAAAAACTCCTTTATGGTTTGGTCGGTTTTCTAGCCCTGATTCTTGTGATTGCCTTTGCTTTTGGGTACGAGTCAGAATATGAAGTGACGGTGGTAGCCCATCGCTGGGAACGAGAAATCGCCGTTGAGAACTACCGTCAGGTTGAGGAAGAGGATTGGCAGCTACCGCGTGAAGCGACTCTGGTCGAAAAATACCGAGCCGTTCATCATACAGACCGTGTGTTGCGAGGTTACGAAATGCGCACCCGCACCAAGCGTGTTAAAGTCGGTGAAGAACGCTACGTGGCGGGAACGCGAGATTTAGGTAATGGTAACTTCGAGAAAATCTACAAAACACGTCCTGTTTATGAGAATCGCGAAGAAACCTACGAAGAGCCGATTTACGATGACGTTCCCGTTTATAAAACCAAGTATCGGTATCTAATTTATCGCTGGAAATCAGCTACGCCCATCCGTGCGGCAGGGACGGGGAAAGAGGCTGCCTGGCCAGAGCTTCCGCCCAAAAGTAATCCTCAAAACTGGCGACTTGGTGGGCGAAAAGCCACTTACGCGCTCGTCGTAAAAGAAGAAGACGGCAAAACGCACACCGAGAAAGTCAGTGAGCAGTTTTGGCAGCAGACACAAAATGGCAGCACCGTCAAAGCCACAAAAGGCGCATTAACTGGAAACTTTAGAGAACTTATCCAAACGAGTAATTAGTCCGCCTTGGTTGTAACCTCACGCTAGACAGGCGTTGCTTCTTCTTCACGCTCCTCAATTTCTTCTGAGATGCGCTGAATTTTGGCGCGGCTGAGGGTACAATTAATCCATTCTTGGTCAAACCCAGCATCAAAGCGTTCGTAAAAGCGGATCGCGCCCCTATTATCTTCGGAAACTTGCCACTTAAGTTTTGAGACATTAAGACGTTCTGACTCCTTTACAAGAGCCTCAAAAAGCTGCTGGCCGATACCTTGTCCGCGTTCGCCGCAATCTACGATGAGGTCTTCCAAGTAAATGCTCCTGCCTTTCCAGGTCGAGTAGGTAAAATAATAGATAGCCGTACCGACCACCTGTCCGTCTTTTTCGGCAACCAAAAACTTAAAGAAGCTGTCTTCCCCAAAAGCATCGCGGTGGAGGCGTTCGGGTGTATTTTTCACCTCTCTTACGGGTACTTGGTGATGAAGAGCTTGTTGCTCAATGAGATCGTAAATAGCTTGAATGTCGGATTTTGTTCCTTTTCTGATGAACATAACGAATGAGAAACGTAGCGTAAAAGCACGTTAGATGAACTTGGGTTACAAAAAGAAAGATGAGCTTCAAACGCTGCCTTGTTTCCCCTAATTTTCAATTTCTGTTTTTTCTTTTCTTTGCCACAAGTCAAAATATAAAGTGAAGATAAAGAAAATTGTTCTATGGGTCGCCGAACGCCCGTTTTAGGAGCCATCCTTTTTCTTCATTTTCGGGCTGTTTGTCTGTAATAGCGACTTTTTCTTTGTGGGGATAGGGTCTCGCTCAAGCTTTTTCTGTGTTTTGTAGCGTTGCATCAAAGAGTCAAACGAAGGCCCGCGTTCTGGCTTTGTACTTTGGGTATCTTCTACGGGTGCGGGTCCCTGCTTTTTGATGAGGAATGTTCCGAGCGGTCGCTGAATTTTATAAACTTCAAAGCGTTCGTCCGAGGTCATACCAATGCCCGTCAGTCGTTCGGTGGGCGTGATGATTTCAAGGCTATCGTCGGTATAAATTTGTTCTACGCGCTGATTCCAATATAAAGACTGACTGGTAAAGGTCTGCTTTTTTTGGTGATTGATGACTTTTACGTTGCCTTTTGCAGTAAAGAGGTCTGTTTGTTTGATGTGCCGCCCCGAGTCCGCGACAAGTGTGGTGTTGAGTTGTCCTTGGTCGTCGTACATCGTGATGAGCATTCCCTCGGGGTAGGCAATATCTTCGTTTTGGTAGATAAGCTGTGTGGGTGCTTCAAGGTGGATCTTACGCTGTGCCTCCTCACTGTACCACGTCACGACTTCCTTAAATTCAAAGGCAGGCTGTTCCAGCTTGGGTACGTCCATGGGCTTGGTTGGGTCGTCCTCACAAGCCCAAACGTTAATCAGCATTACCAAAGCAAAGAGAAAATGTGTTGGTTTCATAACGCACTTAGTTTTTCAGATCGGATAAAAAGGCCGTCAGCTTGCAATAATCGTCCTGAATTACGGTCTCTAAAGCCCGGAGAAAGAGAAAATAAGGTAAATCCAAACTGTTGCATAAACAGGATCATCTCCGCCATTTCGGTATCGTCCTGATAGAGTGAGGACAAAGAAAGCTCTAATTCGATGAAAAGAAAGCGTGCAAGAACGTCTTGTGCTGCTTCCAAAGCAGGTTTTTCATAGCCTTGAATGTCTAGTTTTAATAAAATTGCTTGATAAGGTGTTAGGTTATGCAGTTTGAAAACTTCTGCTAACGGAATCACCTGAACGCGCTCCCGTCCCACGTAAGCGGAGTTTTGTGCCGCCTTTTGATGGATTTCGTTCATGTCCAAAAAGGAACTACTCTGGGAGTTCCCCGCGATGTTGATTGTTTTTTCTTCTGCCTTAGTCCCGACCGCCAACTTAAGCGCGTCCCAACGAGGGTGCTGTTTCGTCTTTTGCTCCAACATCTCAAAAGCACTCGTTAGCGGTTCGAGCGAAAGGATATTTCCATCATAATTCATTCCCAAGATGTTCTCGGCATACTGCCCTGTATTTCCACCTACATCTATGATCAGGTCAATGCTATAATCTTGGAAGAGCTTACGGTATAAAGCATCTTCTGAATGACGAATGGTGTAAGGTTTGAGTTCAAAACCCGTTTGGCGAATCAGATTTGCCAGTTTTTTTTTCCAGCTCATGTTATTTCATTTAGCCTAACTTTCGTTTCAGGCGATTTAAATACCAGTTTTCGATCCACTTAACACGAAGACCCCTACGTTTTTTGAGTTCACCCCAAAAAGCAGGAAAAAAGCCATCCCATAAGCGTTTGCCTTTAAACTTTCCCTTATGAAAAGTCTCTGCTTCGTAGTGCCTGTAAGGGATACCGAAGGTTTTCATGTAGTATCCATAGGGGAGCGTTTTTACTTTGGGCTTTGGCGGGAGTTTCTTATCCGTGAGCAAAGTAAGTGCTTCATCTCGCGTTTCTGGAGCATAAACTACATCCAGTTCCTCGTAAAAAGAACGCCCTAACATCACTGAAGTTGTCCCATGAAAAGTGGCTTCAATGCCTGTGGTCGAGCCAAAGGTAACTACCTTATCGGTGCTTTCGATGAGCTGATAGGTGCTAACAGAAGATTCGGGCGGAATAAGCGTAAAGTTATCTGAATCAAGCTGATAAAGCTCTTGTACCGACTGATTTTGTACGTTTCGTAGGTTGGGATGTACTCGTAAATAAAGGTGAAAGTCATTTTTTCCTTCAAAGCGTTTTATCAAAAAACGAATCCCTTCAAGCTGGTCTTTGAAAAGCCGCATTTTCCATTGGTCGCCAATAGCCACGAACTCGTCCTCGGAGGAGTTAAAAATGGTGATATTGTGTTTGTCAGGCTGCCACCCTTCCGGCAGGCTCTTAGGGTCTTGCTCGCCCACGAACGAGACCCATCCTTGTGGCTTACCTTGTTTTCGGGCGATAAAAAAGCTTTTGGCAAGCTTTCCGCGCTCTTCTTCTGTTTCTACACTATTCTTCCAACTGTTCTGTACCCTGCGAGTACGACCTTTGATATCGTGAGGGAGATGATTAACGTAAAGGCTGTATTTCTGCTTGTTGGAACCTCGCTCGTACAGATGACATTCAACATTAAGTTGCTGAGAGGCCCGAAACATACCGCGCAAAGAAGCTAAACGTCCGTTGAACATATACACGCGGTCGGGCTTTTCGGTACGAAGATGGTTTTGTGCTGACAAATACACGGTGTAGGCGTTCTTGAGGACTTTTTGAATTAAACTAGCGTACTTTTGAGTATCCAGATTAGGGTCTCGGAACATACTCACGACCGTTGAAGTGGTCGCATAACCAAGATCAAAGCCCTCCACGCGGTAGTTTTTGAGGTCTTCTACGCTTTTGAAAGAAGTTCTGAGCGTAGCTATTTTTTTGTGATCTTCCTCGGTCAGAAAATGAAAATCTTGTGTTTTAGGGCGTTTATTGAGCTGGGAAAAACCGCGATCTTCCGCCGACATACAACGGACACAGAACGACGGGTCATGCCACTTATTGATAATACACGTGGGCATAGAAGCGTGACAACTCAAAAAAATCACGTCATCGCCCTGCTCGTGGTGCATCTCCACGAGTTCTAAAGCTGCGGCAAAAGTGGGAATGAATACGGTAAAGGGATCGTAAAAAAGAACTTTCATAGACGGCAAAAGTAATCAAAGTGCATCAAACGCTAAGGCAGGCTTTCTTCCTTGATGAATTAACGCCAGCGTTCGCTCAAATCCACAGTTGAAAAGTGCGTCCACAATAGCAAGATGAGACAAAAATTCACCGTGTAACTGTGGATAAACAGGGTGTTCAAAGTTATGATATTTAAGTGCAATGGGTTCATCGGCGAAGCGTCCGCCAACTTGTTTTTCGTTAATGTAAACCGCCGAACCCTGCGGAGAAAGGTAAGTTGTTGCGCCAACTTGCTGGCAAACACTGACTAGACGATCGTCCTTGCCGCCTTCTGCCTTCAGGGAGGAGCTTCGTACAAAACTTGTGGCAATGCCTAACTTTTTGCTGATATTTTCAATAATCTGAATGGTAAAATCAGCAAAAAGTTAGGCATTG
>CAZNAK010000140.1:0-6373 GCA_964570645.1 uncultured Cytophagales bacterium
GGGTCAGCAGACAAACAGTTAGGGTCTGCCTTGCCTTCCACCCATTTTTGGGTAGCAGGCTTTACCATAACTTGCTCGGTTACGGTCTTGTACTGTGCAGGAATCGTAATGATTTTCTTGGATGGCTCTTGTACCCAGATCGTATCTACGACTGTTTTGTATTCCGCAGGAATACTAATAATTTTTTTGGAAGCCTCTTTAGTGAGTACTTTTTCCGTTACGTCTTCATAAACATCTGGAGTTTTACATTGCGCGTAGCACTTACCTACTTCTGCGTTTTGAGGCAGCTCAGCCGCGTCTTGCGCCATAGCCGAGAATGTTCCGAGGAACATCAAACCGACAATTTTGAGAATAATAAATCGCTTCATAAAAATTTAAAATTAAGTTTTCGTTAGGTCTAACTTGGATTAAAATCACTCAAATCTAGTTAAGATTCGGCAGTAATCCCAACTAAAGAGCCTGTTTCATACGAAAAATGATTTTTAACGTGTAAATATTTGAGTTTATTTTGATTGCAATTCCTGAAGTCAGTATATATGTACTAAGTCTCAGCGGAAATCGTCATCCCAAAACGCAGTCCGAACACCGTTTCAAAGTGTATCTTAGCTCGATCAGCGACCTCTTGGAGCGGCACTTTTCGCCCTAATTCTTTTTCCAGTGATGTCACGGCTTTGTCCTCAATTCCGCAGGGAACAATGAGGTCAAAAAACGATAAGTCTGTATTGACATTCAGGGCAAACCCGTGCATACTAACCCACTGTTTGGCACGTACGCCGATGGCACAAATTTTTCGTTCTCCCTCTAGCCAGACCCCCGTGTACTCGGGTACGCGCATTCCTTCGAGTCCGTAGTCGGCTAAGGTAAGTATGATTACGTCTTCAATTTGTCGGAGGTATTCGTGTAGATCGGGTTTGAATTGCTCCAAATCAAACACAGGGTAACCCACCAACTGCTCTAATCCATGAAACGTAATGTCGCCTCCTCGGTTAATTTTGAAAAATTCGATTCCACGTTCTTCCATTTGCTTTTCTGATACCAAAAGGTGGTCTAAGCTGCCCGCTTTACCGAGTGTAAAAACGGGCGGATGTTCACAAAAAAGCAGGTGATTTTGAATCGAGTGCTGCGTGTTTGCTCTGCGATTTTGTAGCTTTTTCTGAACCGCATCAGCGAGTAAGCTCTCTTGTTTGTCCCAGGCGGCTGGATAAGAAATACGCTCAAGCGGATGTAAATATACGGTAGGTTTCATGGTTGGAATGATGTGAAGTTGCTAGCGTCCAACTCCCACAAAGGGGTTATGAACTTTCTCGCGGACGATGGTCGTTTCGGGACCATGCCCACAGTAAATTTTGGTTTCTTCGGGCAGTGAAAACATTTCGCGCCGAATGGAATCTAACAGCGTTTGATGGTCGCCGCCGGGCAAATCGGTTCGTCCGATACTTCCAAAAAAAAGTACGTCGCCATTAACGCAAAAGCCCTCTTTTTCTGACCAAAGGACCACATGACCAGGCGCATGACCGGGCACAAACCGAACCTCAAACACGCCACTTTCCCCCCAATGAAAAGGCTCCTCTTCGTTTAGCCAAAAGTCAGGTTCGGTAGCTTCGTACTGGGCAAAACCATACTGCGGCGCATAAAGTGGGATGCTTTTAAGTGTCGGTTCGTCCTTCGGATGAATGCCTAGCTTAACATTAAAAGTGCGCTTTGCCCACGCATTTCCCAGCACATGGTCAATGTGGCAGTGCGTATTGAGAAGGCTGACGACTTCCAAGCCGTTCTCGGAAACAACTTTAAGAACTTCCGCTTGCTCATGGGCTTCGTAGCAGCCGGGATCAATCAAAACAGCTTTTTGGGTATCGTCCCAGACTAAGTAAGTGTTTTCTTGAAATGGATTAAAGGTAAACTTGTGTACGTGCATGGTATTTTTTGTCGAAAGTACTAAACTAACGTGATTTTAAGGGCTTATCCTTGCAACCAGCGATATTTTTCTTCGAGTTTTTCTTCCGATTCTTGCCTCGCTAAGTCGGGCAAACAGCAATCCACTGGACATACGGCCGCACATTGCGGCTCGTCAAAATGCCCGACGCACTCAGTACATTTATCCGATACGATAAAGAAAAAATCGTCTTCTAATGGTGCTTGAGGCGCGTCGGCAGCTAGCACTGTGCCGTCTTCCAAGGTCAAGTTTTCGAGCGTTGTCCCTTCGGAGTACCGCCAAGTAGCAGCGCCCTCATAGATGGCATTGTTGGGGCACTCAGGCTCACACGCGCCACAGTTAATACAAGCGTCGGTAATATGAATTGCCATAAATCTTTTTGAAAGACTACGAAAGGAAGTACGTAAGAGTTCGATGGAAAGGGAATTTTCTCTGTATTTTTGTTTTAAAGACAAATTACTATGTCATTTTATCAAAAACTTGCTGATTTTGGTCAAAGGTATGTTTCCCAGCGTATCTTATTTAAGTACGGCTTTAACCTCTCGCCAATGTATCGCCGTAGTACGGGACGAATTACGAGCGTCTCGGAGGACTTGAAACACATCGAGGTAAAGCTACCGATCAGTTACAAAAACCGAAACTATGTTAACTCCATTTTTGGAGGAAGTCTCTTTTCTGCCGTTGATCCGATTCCAATGGTACAACTGATCAACCTCATCGGTAAGGAGTATGTGGTTTGGGATAAGTCGGCGGAGATTTTCTTTAAAATTCCTGCCCGTGAGTCGCTTTATGCCGAGTTCACTTATTCAGAAGCCGAGCTTGAAGCGATCAAAGCTGAGGTTGCCGAGAAGAAAGAAACAGAGATTGTGCGCGTTACCCAACTGACCGACAAAGCCAAAACAAAGGTTTTTTGTGAGGTTAGAAAGACGATTTACGTAGCCGAAAAAGCTTTTTTTAAGGAGAAGCAAAGGAAGAAAGCGGAAGCAAGAGGGGCACTTTAAGACAACTGTTTTCGCCCACTCAAGCCCGACTCAAGTTTCTGAGCCGATAACCAATTAAAAAGGTGAGGAGCATGGCTTTTTAGGGTATCTAGCAGAGCCGAGTAAGCGATGTATTTCCAGAATTTGAGGTCGGTACTGAGTCGTTTATCGTAACGACGGATAACGGAGCGTGTACTAAGCTTGACTTTAAGGCTGTTTCCTACGCCACCGTCCAGAAAACGCGCTACGGGGAAATCTAAGTACTGATACTTCTTTTGGGCATGATAAAGCTCGTAAAGCTGTGTGAAGTCCGCCGCCAAATTGTTCATCTCGTAAGGGAAACCGAGTAAGGTCTGACGGTCGTAGAATACTGTTTGGTGGTTGAGTTTCATCTTGACCCAGGGGGTATCTAGCGGAATGGGCTTGACGATTTCGCGGAATCCTTCGTGAACAAACTCAAAGTCACCGTACAAAATATCAGAGGTTGCTTTTGCTTGACTGACAGCACGTTCGAGGCTATCAGGAGCATAAAACGTATCACCAGCATTCATAAAGTTGACCCATTTACCCGTGGCGAGCTTTGCGCCTTTATTCATTGCATCATAAATGCCACGATCTTTTTCAGAGATTATTTTAGCCAAATGACCGCCCTCCGAACGTGCAATTTCGAGTGTTTTATCTTTAGACCCGCCATCAATGAGTAAATGTTCAACCTCAGGGTACGTCTGCTCACGGACACTTTGGAGAGTACGCGACAAAAATTCTTCTGCCTGATACGTAACCGTGACAATGCTAACTTTTGGAATATTCTTGTTGCGCATAAATAGCGAACTCTTTTTTCTGGAAAAGGACAGGGTGAGAAAAAGGCAAAATATTATCGTAATACCTCCGCCTATGCCAGTAATTGTAGGATGGTCGTGAGCGTCTGTTTGAGGTGACGACGATCTACAATTTTATCGACAAAGCCATGTTGAAGCAAAAACTCGGAGGTCTGAAAGCCCTTTGGAAGGTCTTTTCCGCTCATATCACGAATGATTCGTGGTCCTGCAAAACCAATTAACGCGCCAGGTTCGGCAAGGTTGAGGTCGCCGAGCATAGCAAAAGAAGCCGTTACGCCACCTGTTGTAGGGTTAGTCAGCAAAGAGAGATAAGGAATCCTCTCCTCGTGGAGAAGTGCAAGTTTTGAGGAGGTTTTTGCCATTTGCATCAACGAGTACCCTGCTTCCTGCATCCGTGCGCCACCCGACTGTGAAATAATCAATAACGGAACTTTTTTGTCTAAGGAGTAGTCAATGGCACGTGCAATTTTTTCGCCCATCACACTACCCATAGAGCCACCCACAAAGCGGAAGTTCATGCAAGCGACCATCAAATCCATTCCATTCATTTTGCCATGCACGGTACGGATCGCGTCGTTATCGCCTGTTTTGCGGCGTGCCTGCTCAATGCGGTTTGGATAGGCTTTGGTATCTACAAATGTAAGCGGATCCTGAGAGACCAGGCCCGCATTGATCTCTGTAAACTTTCCTTCATCAAAAAGAATCGAAAAATACTCTTCGGGACCAATGCGTTCGTGATAACCGTCGTCTGGACAAACGTAATTATTATCACGGAGTTCTTTCTTTAGAATGATTGCTCCCGAAGGGGTTTTGTGCCACATATCGGGTGCATCGCGTTTTTCTTCGGTTGGAGTGGTGATCTTTTTCTGCTGTCTTTGAAACCAAGGCATACAATTTGTATTTTTAGGAGGGCAAAATAACACAAAATCTTGCAAAATCTGGTCATTTTCTTCCTATTCACTTGTTTTTGGGGCACTGCTGCGGCGCAGGAACTACGTGATTCGTCGATTTTTGTGGTTGCTATCGATCCGGGGCACGGCGGAAGAGACCCCGGGCAGTTAAGTTCTCATGCCGAGAAATATTTCCATGAAAAGAACATCGTTTTACCTATTGCCCGAAAGGTTCAGACTTACATCAACGAACGCCTTCCCAATACACGCGCCTTCCTGACGCGTAATGCAGACAGCACAGTGAGCCTAGCCTCTCGCACCTGGCAAGCGAACCATGCTCAGGCCGACGTTTTTGTGAGTATTCATTGTAACTCCAATCCTTTGACAGATATTAAAGGTACACGGGTACACGTCCAGAGTAGAGAGTTCAAAGAAAGTTTTCGGCTGGCTAAAATTATGCGGCAGCAGTTTGCCGATCGTGCCCGACGCTATGATATGGGCATTCACAATTTCCATGATCGCGGATACAACCTCTTTGTCCTAAAATATACCGAAATGCCGAGCGTGTTGGTAGAAGTAGGCTTCTTGAGCCACAGCGAAGAGGAGAAGTATCTCAACTCCGAGTACGGTCAAGATATTATCGCCTCCGCAATTTTTAGGGCGATACGCGAATGGAAAGGGGGATTAAAAAAAGCCTCCCCCTAGCTTTTCTCGACCACAAACTTTCCTTTCATCATTCCGTAATGCCCTGGGAAGGTACAAACGAAGTCATAAGTACCCGCAGGCGGCGCATCAAAGGTAATTTTGTCCGACTCACCACCACCGATAAGCTTGGTGTGTGCAATAACAGCGTCGCTATCAGGAACATAACCTTGGTCGGCAAATTCCATGGCTTCCATAGCAAAGCTAGCGATATTTGTCCTCTCTTCGAGAAGGACAAAGTTGTGTCCCATATCGTTTTTGGACATAGTACCTGTGTGCTTGAGTGTCAAGATAACTTGCTGTCCTTCACGTACCGTAATCTTGGATTTGTCGTAACGCATATTATCGCCGCTCAAAAGTGTGATTTCAGCAATTTGGAAGACTTCCTCAGTAGGGGCATCGGTTTCGGTGTCAGCCTCCACCTTTTGGGCAGCATTTCCGCAGGAGATAAGTAAAACGGCGAGCAAAAAAATGTACTTTAACTTTCTCATAATTTTTTGAGTTAACAACGAGCTATCAAGACAGCTTGTTTACCTTTTGAAAATAAGCCTTAGTTTTGTTTTTCAATTAAGAACGTCGGATGTCTGCTTTTCAACTTACGCCCTCGCGCACACTCAAAATTGCTCTTTTTGCCACAGGACTTTCTGGAATCGTCGCCGAGTACATTCTTTCGACCTTGGCGACCTACTTTTTGGGGAACTCTGTCCTGCAATGGACGATGATTCTTTCGGTGATGCTTTTTTCGATGGGATTAGGTAGTCGCCTAAGTCAATTTATACAAACGCGTCTCCTCGAAAAGTTCCTCCTCATTGAGTTTTCGCTCTCTATGTTGGTTTCTTTTTGTGTGCTCATCTCGTACAGTGCTGCTGCGTACTCGTCGTTTAACGATAGGATGTTCATTTTTACATTTGACCTGGCGGGCGTAGTTATTTACGTGCTTAGTATCCTGATTGGCTTGATGATCGGCATGGAAATCCCGCTCGTAACGCGCCTGAACGAACGTTACGAAGACCTCCGCGTGAATATCTC
>CAZNAK010000141.1:0-6347 GCA_964570645.1 uncultured Cytophagales bacterium
ACCTCAACAAGCAATTTTCAGATGCAACCAACTCCGAGTTTAATCCCAACGCACTTACAGGCGTAATTCCTTCCTATTTTGTGATGGATTTATCGGTGGAATACGAAGTGAAGCGTTTTAAATTCTCGGCGGGTGTTAATAACCTTGCTGACGAAAAGTACTTTACCCGCAGAGCCGAAAGCTACCCTGGCCCCGGGATCATTCCTGCTACGCCAAGAAGTTTTTATGTGGCCTTGAGGGTGGAGATTTAGCTCTTACGCGTAATTCCTAGGCTGTTTTTAGTACAGCTCCGAGAGTCAAGTATCTTTGAACTCTGAAATACTTATTAATTTCTGCCAATGCGAATCAAGGGTAAGCAAATCCTATCCTAATACTATTATACTATTATTATTATCAATCTAAACACTACGTCAAAAACATAAAATCATGCGAATTTTTCATTTTTTCATTCTATCATTTTTCCTCCTGACGGCTTGCCAAGAAGAGCCGACGGACATCCCGCAACAGGAAGTAACCCAGAGCCATCCGGCGGGTGTTGCCCTCAGCCAGCAGTAACTCGATGCCCTCGATATTGAGGTAGATGAACTGCCGCAGCGCAAGCTCTCAGGCACGATTGAAGCCAACGGCGAACTTACCGTGCCGCCCCAAAACCGCGCGACCATTACGACTGTTGTTAGGGCGAATATTGCCGAGATCCGTACCATCGAAGGCAAGGAAGTCCGTAAAGGGGAGGTGCTGGCGTACCTTCTCACATCCCGAACTTATCAAACTGCAAGGCCAATACCTCGAAGCCCAAAACCGCGAAAACTTGCTACAACAAGAAACCGAGCGGCAACGTAAGCTCTACGCCAGAGAGGTAGGAGCAGGGCAACCCCCGTATGGTTCAAGCATGCAAAGGTGGTAGTTTGGCGCAAGGGTATCGGAGCGTCCTTGTGCCTATCATAAAGCCAGCATTTGCTGGCGCATAAAAGTAAGAAAAAGAACGCCCTGCAAAGGCTTTGAGGGCGGGACGATTCCCTACCGCAAAGCTAAAAATGCCGACACTACACACCCCGCTGCTCGAAATTTGTGATGCGTTTTTTCTTCACCCTTAGCGGCGTATGCTACCTTGCTACCCGAGGTAATTAAAAATGAGGAGGACGCGCCCACCAAATCTAGCCTGCGTATTTCGACCGGTTTTGCTACGCCCCCGATCATCCTCTCGGACAACCCCTAGTTTGGCGCAAGGATTGGGAAGCGTCCTTGTACCTACCCCAGCTCGTAGAAATGAAAAACAATAGCACCCTCCGAGCTAGTATGTAGGACGGTAAACCCTTTTTCCTGCATACGAAGCAACCGCTGTTGCGCTTCGTGAAGCCCCAGCTTGGTGTGAAGTGCTACCGTGGAAGGGGTGAGTTTGCCCCCGTTAGCGGCGGCGAGTTCGAGGATTTCTTGTTCGATGCGCTCCTCACGGGCGGCGCGTAGTTGCCGTTGGTTCCAAAAAAATAGCCAGCTTCCCAGCGCAATAGGAGAAACGCCCATACCGGCCAGTGCAAAAAGGTCACCGAGTACGTTATCGGAATCTTTTAAGCCAATCAACGCACCGAGCGTAATGGCCAACCCGAAGACAATCAAAAAAATACTGCAAACAAGAACGAGGATGTATTTTGCTCTGCTCATAATCTTGGTGGAAATAATTCCTGTAAAATAGTGAGAACGAAGCAGAATAAGAAATTTCGTTAAATCACTTATCCAATTATACTACTAGTGGTACCGCTGCTAGGCTCATACGATAATCCTTCGGCTGATAGGCAAGGTTTTAGGTTGCCTCATAATTACCAAGATTTCGGATGAGTCGCACTAGGAACCAGTTTGTTACACTAAATTCCTTTTTCTGACTTTCGGGAGCGACAGACGTATCGGGTGCGCCCATTTTCGCTTCGGGAATGCCACCTTCCCCCTCATCCTTTAATAACCGATTAGCGTCTGTATCGTAGGCTTGACGCGGAATCATTCGGTCAAACCTACGATACAGACCGTATAGAACCTCATTGGGCGGATAGCCACAAAAATGAAGTATAAATGTTCAGCTGTTCGGACTACAAAGCCCTTTGGGATTAAATTATTCTTCCAACGCTAGGTTTTCCCCCACATTCACGAACTGTAACTTGCGGTTCTCATCCAAGGAGACCAGCACAGGGTTTTCTTTGGTGACTTTCCCTGCCAAGATTTCCTTCGAGAGAGAATTGAGTAACTTCTTTTGGATGGTACGCTTGAGTGGACGCGGCCCAAACTGCGGATCGTAACCCAAACTTCCCAGATAATCCAAGGCTTCTGCCTCTACTTCCAGGGTGATTCCTTGCTGCTGAAGGCGTTTTCGTACCAAGTCAATCTGAATTTTTACGATCTGACGAATATCCTCTTTCGTCAATGGTTGGAAGAGAATGGTGTCGTCGATGCGGTTCAAGAACTCAGGGCGCAAGGTCTTTTTGAGCTTCTCAAAGACCTGACGACGCGTATTTTCGATCACTTTGTTCTTGTCCAATTCCCCCAGATACGCGAAGTTCTCGCTAATGATCTCTGAGCCGAGATTAGAAGTCATAATGATGATTGTGTTCTTGAAGTTGGCGATACGCCCTTTGTTATCCGTCAACCGTCCATCATCCAAGACTTGTAGGAGGATGTTGAACACGTCAGGATGCGCTTTTTCGATCTCGTCCAAGAGAATCACCGAGTAAGGTTTTCGGCGTACGGCTTCGGTAAGTTGCCCGCCCTCGTCGTAGCCCACATAGCCCGGAGGCGCACCGATAAGTCGGCTCACGCTATGGCGTTCCTGAAATTCCGACATATCAATTCTGACCATCGCGTTCTCGTCATCAAACATAAACTCAGCGAGGGCTTTGGCGAGTTCGGTTTTACCTACACCCGTAGTTCCGAGGAAAATAAACGATCCAATCGGACGCTTCGGGTCTTGCACGCCCGCACGGCTTCGGCGCACGGCATCCGAAACGGCTTCGATGGCTTCGGCTTGCCCCGCAACGCGCTGTTGTAGCTTTTCTTCGAGCTTGAGGAGCTTTTCGCGGTCGCCTTCCAGCATTTTATTCAGTGGGATTCCCGTCCAACGCGATACCACATCGGCAACATTTTCCGCCGTCACTTCTTCTTTTAAGAGTGATTGCCCAGCAGCGTTTAACTCTTTGAATTCCTCTTGAAGTCGAGCGAGATTCTCCTCACTTTGCTTGATTTTACCGTAGCGGAGTTCGGCGACACGCTCAAAATCACTTCCCCGTTCAGCTTGCTCGGCTTCGATTTTGTAGCGATCAATGTTCTCTTTTTCGCTTCGGATACCGTCCAAAATCTCTTTTTCCTGCTTCCAAGAAGCCATTAAGGTGTTTTTCTCCTCCGTCAGGTCGGCAATTTGTTTGGAGAGAGCTTTCTCCTTTTCGATGTCCTTCTCTCGACGGATCGCCTCGCGTTCAATCTCTAGTTGATTGATTCTGCGCTGGAGCTTGTCGATGTTTTCGGGCATAGAATCCATCTGGATCCGCAGCCGTGCCGCCGACTCATCCATCAAATCAATGGCTTTATCGGGGAGGAAACGATCCGAAATATAGCGGTGTGAAAGCCGCACGGCAGCAATCACGGCATCATCCTGAATGTGAACGCCGTGATGTACTTCGTATTTTTCTTTGATTCCTCGAAGGATCGAAATAGCATCCGTAGCGGTAGGCTCATCAATGACCACGGTCTGGAAGCGGCGCTCGAGTGCTTTGTCTTTTTCGATATATTTTTGGTATTCCTTGAGCGTCGTCGCGCCAATCGAGCGTAGTTCGCCCCGTGCCAAAGCGGGTTTGAGGAGATTGGCAGCATCCATCGCGCTATCGCCGCCCGACCCTGCACCGATAAGTGTATGAATCTCGTCGATAAAAAGAATGATCCGTCCTCCAGAGTCTTTGACTTCCTTAATGACGGCTTTGAGGCGTTCCTCAAACTCGCCTTTGTATTTTGCCCCCGCTACGAGTGCGCCCATATCCAAAGAAACGACTTCGGTAGATTTGAGGTTTTCGGGTGCGTCCCCCGATACGATTCGTTGGGCAAGTCCCTCGGCGATAGCGGTTTTACCCACGCCGGGTTTACCGATCAGCATCGGGTTGTTTTTTGTCCTGCGGGATAGGATTTGTAGTACACGACGGATTTCCTCGTCTCGACCAATAACAGGGTCAAGCTTTCCGCTACGGGCAAGGTCGGTGAGGTTTTGCGAATATCGCTCTAAGGAACGATACTTGGCCTCCGCGTTCTGGTCGGTTACGTTTTGCCCGCCCCGAAGCTCTTTAATGGCTTCAAGGAGGTATTTTTCGGTGAATCCCGACTCTTTGAGCAAGCGTGCGGCTTCGTCTGAGCCTGCCAAAACCCCCAAAAGGAGGTGTTCTACGGCGACAAACTCATCGTTTAAATCCTTAAGATAGCTTTCTGCCTTTTGGTATGCTGCGTGTGCCTGATTTGAAAGATAAGGCTCCGCTCCGCTAGACTTGGGATAGTTGTCCGTCAGGGCATCTAATTTCGGTTTGAAAGTAGAAAAAGTGATACCAAGTTTACGGAATAAAAAATTGTTCAGATTGTCATCTACCGAGAGCAACCCTTGTAGCAAGTGCCCCGTCTGAATGACCTGGGATTGTTTTCCTGAGGCAATCTGGATGGCTTTGTTAAATGCCTCCTGTGCTTTTATGGTTAGTTTATTGAAATCCATGTGTGTATTTAGGTCTTTTTTTTTAGAGAGATACGAACTTTTGTTTTGCACTTTTACTGTTCAAACCATAAACCAATACACAATTACCGTCAATTTGACTGTAATTCAGCACTTTAGTTAGCTTATTCGGAAATAATGACATGAATCAACTATCTATTATTGCCATCAAGACTCGAAAAACCAAGACGTTGCGCTTATCTTAAATTTTCGTAGCTTTTACAAGCGTATGTAACTCTTGTCTTTATGCGATATCTCTTTTTCCTCTTCGTTGCCTTACCATCATTGGTTTTTTCGCAGAACAGTGAAGCTCTACAAAAATCCTTTTGTACGTGTCTGCAAAAAGGGACTTCCGAGCAGTTTGATTCCCTGCTCGCGCGCTCCCCCGACCTCAACGCCCCCTGTACGATTTCTTCTCAAAGTCGAAGGCTTTTGCAAGATGGGCTGACCAATGCGTGGCGCGCTACCAAGGACTTTTTTACGCGCAAAAGCACTCCAAAACAGCGCACCTACAATACCATCACCGAAAAGGTTCCTCCGCTGGTACTTATCAAAAGTAAACTTAACTGGGTCGAAAAACTCCTCCAAAAAGGCGCAGACCCCACACGATATACCGAGGACTCGCCTTCGCTTGCAGCTACCTATATTTTTGAAGCTGGACGTAAACGCGAAGGGCTGGAGCTTCTGATCCGTTATGAGACCGACTTTAGTAAGGTGCCTATTTCTTCGAGAAACCCCGAAACTATTGACTTGGTGCTAGGGCATGGCGGAAAAATTCAAAATCTCGTTTTGACGGAACTCGGAACAGGGCACACCCTCCAAAAAAATATTGAACGCTACGATATCCGCCTAGATACCTTAAATTGTTATCAGATTCCAGATAACTTTACACGTTTACCAGTGACTTTTTTAGTCAAACGCGGGATGTCAGTGGATTGTCTGGATGGTGAGGCACTCGTAGAACAAATTAGCCGTAAGTTGCCCGGGGGTTATCGCCTCAAATACGGAAACTTCAAGGAATTTGCCGAGGAAGAGGAGAAACTAATGGCATTTCTGCGAGAGTTGGACAGCCTGGGGGTAAACTTCAATCAGTGTGCGACGTTTGAAAAAACGCCACTCAGTAAGGTGGGTAGCTCAGGGAGTGTACGGGCAACACGGCTACTGTTGGAGCTAGGCGCAGATGCTGATTTTGAATGTAGGAAGCAGAAAGCTCTTGTCAGGATCGAAAACGCACGGAAATACGCCAGAGATTCAGCACTGATGGTTCGACTTGATTCTGTGATTGACCTTGTGATCGCACAGATGTTTGATGGGGGGAAAAGCCTACCCAGTCCAGTTGACTTACTTCATGTGGAGGGGTATCAGCGATTTGTAAACCAGCATAACGTGAGTTTTAGCAACCTCAATCCGCGTAAACCAGCCGTAAACACAACACTGCAAAAGAAGGGTGCCCAAGAGCTTATTTTTCTCCTTGACCACGGACTGCCACTCACCGTACTAACGGAAAATCACGCTTCCTTTTCCCCTATCATTTATCGCACTTTCCTAGACCACCTTCCCGACTCGGACGACCTGACAGATAAATTTAAAGACCCCAAAGTCGAACAAGATGCCTTTCTTGAAC
>CAZNAK010000142.1:0-6340 GCA_964570645.1 uncultured Cytophagales bacterium
GCGATATTTTTTAGTATAGTTTTCCTTCTTGGTAGCCCTCTGACTGACGCTCAGGATAGTGCCCCGTACACTTCCCAATTTGCATATGGTTTAAATCTTAATTCACAAGCGGGAATTTTGGGCGGGCTTTCGGTACGATACTCCAAGCAGATTGACGAAAAATGGTATCACAGCCTTTCGTTTGAGCTTGTCGAGATCAAGCACCCCAAAGAAGAGCGTCTTTCGAGTTTGCTGACAGGAGAGTTTTTTGTACCCGGAAAACAAAATTATCTTTACATGCTTCGTCCCCAATACGGACGGGAGTACATGTTATTCAAAAAAGCGGAGGATCGTGGCGTGCAGGTCAATGCCATTGGAGCTATTGGCCCTACGCTTGGCATCACAACGCCCTACGTGATCGTTTATGACGATCCGCAAAACCCGAGGGGGCCGGATCGCGTTTCCTATAATCCGGATATTCATGCGTTTAATTTTATTCGTGGTTCGGGTTTACCTTTTGAGTCGTTGGCACAGAGTAGCTTCCATTTGGGCGGCTCTGCAAAGTTGTCGGCAGTGCTGGAGTACAGTTCTTCACGCTCGAATGCTTTCGGGCTTGAGATTGGATACATGATGGATGTTTTCTCTAGTACACCAGTCATTATGCCGTTGGCAGAGAACCGCGCCGTTTTTTCGAGTATTTTTGTGACCATTTTCTACGGATTTAATACTTACTGATATGATAGATTTACCCGTTATTCAAGAACGTCCCAAGAGCAAATCAGGCAAACCAAACTGGTTGCGTGTGAAGCTCCCTTCGGGACAAAATTACAAACACGTCCGCGAGCTAGTGGATCAATATAAGCTACACACCATCTGCGAGAGCGGAAATTGTCCTAACATGGGGGAATGCTGGGGCGCAGGAACGGCAACCTTTATGATCTTAGGAAATGTCTGTACACGAGGCTGTTCGTTTTGTGCTGTCCAGACAGGACGACCGCCTGAGTACGACGAAGACGAACCGCGACGCGTAGCCGAAGCCATCAAGCTGATGGAAGTCAAACACGCCGTCATTACTTCGGTGAATCGGGACGAACGAAAAGATCGCGGGGCAGAAATTTGGTATCAGACCGTTGTCCAGACCAAAGAACTGTCCCCAGAAACGACCATCGAAACGCTTATCCCCGACGTAAAAGGCGCTTGGTCGGCTTTAGAGCGTATGATTTCGGCAGGTCAAGAGGTGGTTTCACATAACATGGAAACCGTTGAAGAACTGTACAAAAAAGTTCGTCCGCAGGCGCGTTACGCACGTAGCTTGGAGCAAATTAAACGCACCAAAGACTACGGGCAGCGTACCAAAACAGGAATTATGGTCGGCTTGGGCGAGACTCAAGAGCAAGTCTTTAAGACGATGGACGACCTTGTAGCACACGGTTGCGACATCCTTACCATTGGGCAATACCTTCAACCTACGCGTATGCACCTTGAGGTCGCCGAGTATATTCATCCTGATATTTTTAAGATGTACGAGGAAGAGGGGCTTAAACGCGGACTAAAATACGTGGAGTCAGGACCGCTCGTTCGGTCTTCTTATCATGCCGAGCGGCACGTAAATGTTTAAAATAACGCGTCTCGGAGCAGGAGAAAAACTGCTCTGAGGTTGTTTGGTGGATGTCAGAAGATCCAACTAACTTCTTTCCTTGCTCTCTTAAACACATGAAAAAGTTCCTTTATTATCTGTATTTGCCGCTTGCGGTGGCCATGCTCGTCATTGGTCTTAGCGATATGCTCTCTTACGAGAAACCTTTTGAAGGACTAGCGGTCAGCTATCCCTACTTTATGTTAGCGTCGATTTTTTTACTTTTGTATAAATATCAGAAACCCAAGAAGCCCAAAGCTGACCCTCCGAAAAAGGCAGCCCGCAAAGGGAAGCGAAAATGACAGAAACCCTAATTTACATTTTTATTTGCCTACTGTTTTCGGCATTTTTTTCTTCCATCGAGATTTCCTTTGTCTCGGTGGATACTTTCCAGCTTACGGTTCGCCGAAGTCAGGAAGATCGTATTGGGCGATTACTTGAAAAATTTTACGATAAACGCGATAATTTCCTGACAACCACACTGATCGGAAACACGATTTCTCTAGTAGTCTACGGTGTTTTTTTTGCCAAACTCATGGACCCACCTCTTCAGCAGTTCCTGAATCAGTTAGAGGTAGGCGATAATGAAATTATGCTGTTAGGTAGCCAGACACTGGTCTCAACGGGGGTTGTACTGGCTATTGCTGAGTTTACCCCAAAATATCTGGGTTTGGTTTTTTCGCGAGACATTAAGCTACTCGTGATGCTGGTTCAGGTTATGCAACCGATTTATTTTTTGCTGACACCGTTTACTTGGATCGTTCTCAAGACAAATAAACTGCTTATGAGTCGTGTCCTGGGAGTAGAAAAAAGTGAAGAAAAGCGCGAAATCAAACTGGAAGACCTGAGCAACTTCTTACGAGCTTCGCAGGAGATTAATGATACGAGAAGCGAGGAAGAAAGGAAAGAGCAGCTCGAAATTGATACGGCAATCTTTGAAAATGCGATCGGGTTACAAGACATCAAGGCTCGCGATTGCCTGATCCCGAGAACAGACATCATAGCCATGGATAAGGAAGAGTCTATTGAAGACCTCCGAAAGCTATTTCTGGAAAGTGGAAAGTCAAAGATTATCATCTATGAGGGGGATATTGATAACATCGTAGGCTACTGCCATGCGATCAAAATGTATGAACGCCCACAAAAGATCAAGGATATTATCTCGGATATTCCCAGTAAGCCCGAAGCAATTCCTATCATAAAGCTGATGCAGATTTTGCTAGAAAACCGTAAGTCGATTGCCGTTGTGACGGACGAGTTTGGTAGTACGGCGGGTATTGTCACGATAGAGGACATCGTAGAAACCATAATGGGCGAGATTGAGGATGAGCATGACTACGAAAAAGTAGATATTGACCAAATTGATGAGCAAACCTACGAACTCCATGCGCGTACCAAAATCAAGGAACTAAACGGCGAAGAATACAATTTTGGTATTCCCGAAGGCGACTATGATACGCTAGGCGGCTACGTGATTGAGACCTTAGGCGGTATTCCAAAACAAGATGAAATCCTTGAGCAAGATCGCTTTACTATTGAGTTTTTATCCATCAAAGGCTCCCGAATCGAACAGGTTCGAGTGACTTTACGTACCTACGAAGACCCTACCGAACAAACGGATGAATAGAAAACGACCCAAATACCATACTACTATATATGAGTTTCGGTGGGAACACCGAAACGGGCAAAATCGCCGTTTTTTGTGTCCTCACAAACGATTTTTCTCCCTGACGTATAGTAGTAGTGTACTCAAATCCCCGTTTTTGGCCTTAATACTGCTATTTATTTCCTTATCCTCTTGCTCGGAGTGGATCGAAATCGCGCCTGAAACAGAGACCGAAATTCTTTTGCCACAGTCCGAGGCTGAATTAGAAGAACTACTACTGGGGACGTATGCGGGCTTAGGTGAGAGCGGCGCGTACGGCGATAGCTTTTGGCTACTTGGTGAGCTTTCGGTAGGGTGGCTGACAGGCGAGACCTTTTGGGATGCCCCCAACAACCCGATGGATGCGATTGCCTTTTCTCGCATCGAGGCAACAAATACCGAAGTACGAAAAGTTTGGACACAGACTTACCAAACGATTAACGCCGCAAACCTAGTACTATCAAACCTAGAATTAGCGGGTTCAAATCGCGCTCAAATTGAGGGAGAAGCTCGTGCAGTCCGTGCGTTGCTGTACTTTGAGTTAATGATGAACTTTTCCTCACCAACCGAGGAACTGGGCGTGCCCTTGATCTTGGAGGCGGGCGAGACCGACTTACCTTTTCGTGCCTCAAGGTCGGAAGTTTTCCTACAAATCGTTACAGATTTAGCGTTTGCACGCGAGAACTTGAGTAACCTAAACGTTCCCTACCGCTTTTCAGCACTCGCTGCTACGGCACTACTGGCGCGCGTTCGGTTGCAGCAAAAGCAATACGAAGCCGCACGCGATTTGGCTAACCAAGTAATACAATCGGGCGGTTTTTCGCAGACAGAGACCCCACTAACGGCGGCCTTTTCGAGGGATAAACCCGAAATGATCTTTGGAATCCTACGTACAAGCAGCCAGTCGGGAAGTTTGGTGGCAGATTACAAGGAGCGTATCGAAGTACTCGCCTCACATCTTGCTTTGTACGACGCAAATGACCGAAGACGAAACTTCTTTTCTGCTAACGGAAATCGGTTTCGTGGCATTAAATTTCAGGAAGGAGAACAGTTTTTACCACTCATTCGGCTTTCGGAAATGTATTTGATCCGTGCCGAGGCAAACTTCCAGCTTCAAACGCGTGTTGGAGATGCGCCTCGTAATGACCTCAACGGCATACGTCGCCGGGCAGGGCTTACCGGGCTAGGAACGTTCTCTGAGGAAGAACTTTGGAGTAGCCGCCGTCGTGAACTGGCCTACGAAGGGCACTACTTACGCGACATCCGTCGCTGGCAAATTGATCCGGGCAACGTACCTTTTGATGCGCCTAACCTAGTTTTACCGATACCACAAAGCGAAATTGAAGCGAATCCGAACTTGATACAAAATGAGGGCTACTAGAAACTTGTAATATGACAACCACCTATCAACTTACCCCAGATGACCTGACGGACTACCTTTTGCTGGGCTATTGGAAGTCTCCCAAAAACCGAAATCGAAGGATTTTACTGCAATTTGTTTTGCCTGTCGTGGCACTGGGGTCGGGCGGCTATCTGTTAGCATTTGGCTCTACGCTAATCGGGCAGGCTTACGGCGGTTTTGTGTTACTGGCAGGGGGGATTCTTTTGGGCTTCCCCAAGGTATATCGCTTTGGTATCCACAAAAAAAGTAAGCAGATCGCCGCACACGAGCAAGGGAAATTGCTTTTTGAACCCACTATTCTGGCGGTCACTGAGGAAGGGAAGCTGTCCTTTGCCCTAGAAAACTCCGAGTACGAGCCTTTAGTCCTCTCCCAAGAGGATGTAAGCCGCTGGGACGAAACAGAAAGCCACCTCGCCATTTATTACGGCGAACAAAATCAGTTTAGAGTCCTGCCTAAAACCCAACTTCCTAAGGAAGCAGAAGAGAAAGTTAGAGAGTGGTTAGAAAAAACAAAAGGTGCCTGAGTTTTTTCGTGAATATCTTGACAGGTATGCAACTGTTTTAGGGGATGTATCGACAGAAGAATGTCAACAAATAGTAAAGAGATGAGATTGGGCAGCTTACTACCGTTATTTTTATTGTTAAGTTTTACATTTTTTTCTTGCTCCGATGCCGATGATATGGCAAGTGCATCCGCACTGCCTGAGGCTGCGGGTGAAAGCGTCAGTAGTGGTAATTTTAATCCGGGTAGTTCAGGATTGATTACGGCTGGAGAGTGGAACGACCTTGAAAACTGGGACTTTTGGGATCAGCTTATACGAGGAGAAAGCTTTGGAGGAGTGCAAAATTATTGGGGCATATACACGCAGCGGCGTATCTCCGTTGAGGTAAAAAGTAACGGAACTCCTGCTACCAACCTTCAGGTTGAGCTACGCAGTGCTAACGAAAGCATCTGGCATACCCAGACCGATAACAGGGGGAAAGCTGAACTCTGGGTAGAGCCGTACTCAAATCAGGCTAATATTGAAGACTTAAAAATTTATATTAACGGGACGATACAAAATGCCCCTGTAAAGTTTTTTGAGGAAGGAGTCAATACTTTTTCCTATCAAGCCGACCTACCAGCTTTGAAAAGAATGGATGTTGCTTTTATCGTAGATGCGACGGGTTCTATGCAGGATGAAATCGACTTCTTGAAAGCCGACCTCGCTTCTGTCATTAACCAGATTCATGCGGCGGGAACCACCAATGAAATCCGTACAGCCGCTGTCTTTTACAGAGACGAATCTGATGAATACCTTACCAAAAAATCTAATTTTTCGAGTGACTTAGGGGTTACAACGAGCTTCATAGACCGTCAATCGGCGAACGGAGGCGGTGATTATCCCGAGGCGGTGCATGCTGGACTCAACGTAGGTGTTAGTGAACTTAACTGGTCTGCGGAAGCGACCACCAAAATTGCCTTTCTGCTGCTGGATGCGCCACCGCATTACGAGCCTCAGGTATTGAGTACAATTCATCGGGAAATTGAGGCGGCAGCGCGTCAGGGCATCAAAGTTATTCCCATCACAGCTAGTGGCATTGACAAAAATACCGAGTTTTTGATGCGGCTAATGGCAATTCTAACTAACGGAACGTATGTTTTTATTACCGACGATAGCGGAATTGGCGAAAGCCA
>CAZNAK010000143.1:0-6336 GCA_964570645.1 uncultured Cytophagales bacterium
CGCGAGCTAGGGCACGAAGATGCCTTTTTGAAAGTCCAACGATTGGAAACCTACATTCCCATCGACAAGATTAAGGCAGAAAATGCACATCATCCCTACAACACACTAAATTACGAGGAGCACGGGATTGCATCGTTTTATGCCCATAAGTTTCACAAAAAGTACACTTCTAATGGCGAAATTTATGATATGGACGGAATATCGGCGGCGCATCAGAAGATTCAATTTAATAGCCTTGTGCGAGTTACGAACAAGAAAAACGGAAAGCAGGTGGTGGTACGTATTAATGATCGCGGGCCGTTTGTGAAAAACCGTATTTTGGACCTCTCGCGTGGTGCGGCACACCAGCTGGGAATGGTCAGAGATGGTATTGTTCCGATTCGCCTTGAAGTGATTCGTGTCGGGGCAGACGGACCACGCCTAAAAGCCGTAAATGCACACAAAAGTGTGAGCGGGAAAAAGCTCTACGAAACGCTGACTTATGACGTACTCGGCGCACCGCGCAGGGCGACAAAGTACGGCGTTCAGATTGCTTCCTACGATGTACTCCGCAAAGCCGTGAATTTAGGCTATGAGTTAAAGTCAAAGGGCTATCCCGACGTTTACATACAACACGGCTGGACGGAAGATCATGAAGTAACATTTCGAGTTATTGTAGGAGACCGTGCGAAATCCCTTGCCCGCGCCGATCAGCGAAACCTGGTTAAGGAGTATCCAGGCGCGTTTGTAAAACCCCATTTCAATTTTTAGGGAACCGTAGCGTCAGTCTGCCAAACTCACATAACTATGTTGGACTTTTTCAAGCTTGATTTTTAGAGAGTTTAGCGTGTTAATAGACTCGTTGAGGTTGGTACGTACAATGCTCGATAGGTGTTTGGGTACGAAAAGATTATCGTTGAGGTGGTTGAGTTCGTCGGGCGCGTTGACGTCTAGCTCATTGAGATGTTTGCTGATGTAGTTTTCAAGCTCCTGAACGCTTTCGTCCCAGTATTTACGAACAAGTTGGTGCGGCTGGCGCGAAACCTGCTCTTCCTTATCGACTTTTTGCGTTTTCATCTGAAACGGCAAGCACTGCGCGTTATGAAAGACTTCAATTTTGTGCCTATTTTTATTTTGTTGGGCTTTGACTTTGTAGGTGAGCTTGTAATTCTGATCATAGACGCTGATGGAAACGGGATCGTCAAGGCGGAGCTTCTCGTAATCGGAACGCTTGATAAACTTTCCATCCAGATAGCTATCTAAGTTCTCTACCTCGTAGTAGGTGTGATCAATGAGGTAGAGTTCGTCCTCGGTCTTGGCGATGGATACATTGGTTTCCTTTTTTACATCTGTCTCCAGCTCACGAATTTCTTTTTTTAATCCGTTTAGATTCAAGGCAACGCTATATCCGTGCTTTTGAATAACCTCAGCGACTGTCTGTTGCACAAAGTCAAGCTGCTCAGGAGCATTCCAGAGACAATGCACCATGAGAAAACAGTCCATTAAGTCCACCGCTTTGCGTCCGTTCAAAAATGCAGAAGTCCGCAGCAGGCGTACAATTTTTTTCCATCGACGATCATAAACACGGAAGGGAGTTCCACCTTTTGCGTCATAGTCGTTCAGTTTCTGCTTGACAAGCTGTATTGTGTTTAATACTTCCGAGGGCAAGCTGATATCCTCAATTTCGGAGTCCCATTGTTTTAACTCTTCGGTTGATATTTTGAGATCGTCTTTAATATTATCAGCATAAACGTCTTCGGTGCTGGTCAGCATACCCAAGAAGTTACTGTTATTTTTGATCTCCGTAATGATGTAGCGCAGCAGAAAGCGGTCCCAGAGCGCGTCGAGTCCCTCGCCCCCTTGGGGGAGTTCGTTGGAAGCCGAGAGGATAACTTTGATGGCTACTTTGACTTCCTCTTCGCCGTTTCGATAAATTTTTTCGTTCAGGATGGTCAGTAATGCGTTTTGAATCGAAGGACTGGCTTTCCAGATTTCATCTAAAAAAACGACCGTTGCTCCGGGCATGTAATTCTCGGTGAGGCGTTCGTACTTATCTTCTTCTTTGAGCTTTTTGATAGAGACAGGGCCAAAAACTTCGTCGGGGGTACTGAACTTACTCATCAAGTACTCAAACGACTGTCCACCCTTAAAACCATACTTCAATCTGCGGGCAATCAGACTTTTGGCTACACCCGGAGGGCCCAACAAAAATACGCTTTCACCAGCTACGGCTGCCAAAAGTGAAAGACGTATGATTTCGTCCTTTTCATAGATGTTGGTACTTAACTGGTTAAGAAGTTCTTGAATACGGGTTCTCACAGGGTCAGTTTATTATTTATGTACGTCTTAAACTTCAAACCTGTGCGGGTAGTTAGAATCTTGTTTATTTTTTGTACTTTAGGCACATATAAACACCATAAAACCATGAAACAAAAAAGTGTAATTACCGTAGCCGTTGTTGGCTTTATTGCTTTTATCGTCATTGTAACCTTATCCAGCAGCCTTTTCGTGACTATTGGCGCAGGTGAGCGCGGGGTGTTATTTGCCCCTTTCGGATCTGGACTTGTTAAGGATAGGATCTATCCGCCAGGTTTCCATTTAAAAGCTCCTTGGAACGAGATGTACATGTACGATGTACGTGAGAAACAAAAGGACGAGACCATGACCGTACTTTCGAGCAACGGTTTGAATATCGACGTAGATATTACGGTTCGTATCAACCCTGATCCTGCTAAAATTGGTTATTTACATGAGCAGTTTGGCGAAAACTACATGACATCGCTAGTTGTTCCAGAGGTACGCTCATCGGTGCGGAAGCAAATTGGTAAGTTTAATCCAGAAGAACTTTACTCCACTAAGCGTGATGAAGTTCAAACGATGATTGACCAGGATATGGAGCAATCGCTTAAAAACAACTACATCCAACTTCAGGCGGTATTGATTAGGGATATTAAGCTTCCCAACAAGGTTACTAACGCTATTGAGGAAAAGCTTGAGGCGGAGCAGAAAGCACTCAAATACGAGTATATCCTACAACAAGAGCGTCAGGAAGCCGAGCGTAAGATTATTGAGGCACAAGCAAAAGCGAAGTCCAACGAAATCTTGAATGCCAGTTTGACTTCAAATATTCTGAAAGATAAAGGTATTGAAGCAACCCTTCAACTAGCTGAGTCGGAGAACTCTAAGGTAGTCATTGTAGGCGGTAGCGAAAACGGCGGTCTTCCTCTGATTTTAGGCGACAAATAGTTTTTCTAGCGATCTTATCAAGAAAGCCTTGTAGGAAATCAATTCTCTACAAGGCTTTTTTTGTTATTAATTCTGTCCTACGACCTTAAACTCAATCCGTCGATTTTGGGCGCGTCCCCCTTCTGTATCATTGGGTGCAATAGGTTCAGACTCGCCGTATCCTTTGGCACTCAGACGGTTGGGCAAAATACCATTCAGGGCTAAGAACTCTTTGACGGAGTTTGCCCTTTTTTCAGATAATATTTGATTGTCTTTCGTGGAACCTACCTGGTCGGTGTGTCCGCCAATCTCTACTTTTAGCGTTGGATTTCTCTTCAAAAACTCAATCAAGAGGCGTAATTCCGTTTTAGACTTCTCGACCAGCTCCCAGCGTCCTGTTTCAAAGAAAATATTTTTGAGTACCGTCTTTGACCCCACTTTTACGGGTTCAAGGTAAATGTTAAGTGTAACATCTTCGTCGCGTCCGTCGGTGTAATCAAAGGAGACACTCTTGAAGAGGTATTTTGCACGCTCCACATGAAGGGCGTATTCGGTACCTTTATTCAACACGATGAGATAGCTGCCGTCCTCCGCGTCCGAGCTTACCGCACTTTGTATGGCTTCGGATTGCAGGTCATAAAGGGCCACCCTCGCTTGTAGTGGCTTTTTGGTGAGGGCATCATACACATTTCCTTTGACGTAATGACTGCGCTTTTTTCCTCGTATCTCTTTGGGCAACTCAAAGGTGTGTAAGATACTAGAGGTAATTGCGCCGCCCTCTATGGTTTCGTCCGAGTAGTAGCCTGTTTTCCCGTCCGTAGCCACAAAAAGTCCTACTTGATTGCGGTAAGTATTAATAGGGTAGCCTAAATTGGTAGGTTTTTCCCACTTATCTAATTCGTACTCAGACTTGAATAGGTCTAGTGCGCCTAGCCCAAGGTGTCCGTCGGAGGCAAAAAATAGCGTACTTCCATTGACGTGTAAAAAGGGAGCCAACTCTTGTCCGGCAGTATTAAGGTTTTTTCCTGCGTTTTTGGGAGAAGACCACTGACCATCTTCTTGTTGGATCGAAATATAGAGGTCCGACTGTCCATATCCACCGGGGCGGTCTGATACAAAGAACAGCGTTTGTCCGTCGGCAGAAAGGGCGGGCTGAGACTCCCAGTGTGGTGAGTTGACGGTACGCCCTAGGTTTTCGGGTGGTGTCCATCGGGTTCCCTCTCGGTAGGTTACAAACAGGTCGCAACGTCCGACTACACGGCGGTCTGGGTTGCCTTCACAAATCGTAAAAACCATTGTCCGCCCGTCGGCAGAAATTGAGCACGTTCCCTCATTAAATGGCGAGCTGATGGCCTCAATAATTTCGGGTTCTGTCCAAACCGAGTCTTGATAACGGGCAATGTAGATGTTTTCGTCATCGCGATTGCTCATGGACACGCGCCCCGTAAAGATCATCTCACTGCCATCGCCTGTCAGGACGGGAAAGTACTGTAACCCTAACTCGTTGATAGGCTTTGGTAGCGGTGTAGCGTCAAACGCTAAGGGGTTCTGGATCGCTTTCAGGGCAAAGTCACAGCTTTTGAGTCGCTTTTTTGCCTGTGCGATATGACGGTTGGGACGTTTATTGAAGTCAATGAACTTTTGATAGTTTTTTTGTGCTTCCTGATAGTTGCCTTCGGCGTAGTCCAGTTCCGCAACCTGAAAATATAACCACGGATTGCGGCGGTAGTCAGGGCGAAGTTCAGCCGCACGGCGAAAATGAAAGGCTGATTTGTCGGCATACTCAGGGTGTCGTCGGTCTTGCAGGATACGGTAGTTTTCCCCCAAGCTGTAATGAGCCTCAAAAAACTTAGGGTCGGCTTCGACGGCTTCCCGCAGGTATTCCATGCCTTTATCAAAATCCCGTACTTTTATCGCATCCCGACCTTTCTTGAATTTCTTTAGTGCCTTTTTTGAAGGCTGATGATACTGTTGTGCCGAGGCAAAGTGTATTCCCAGAAACAGCCCAGAGAATAAAAGAAGTTTAACTATTTTCATATCTAATAAACGGTATTTTAATCTTGGTGTTGCATATCTCTCGAAAGAGAGGATAGTTCCTGCGTACCTCCGCACTTAATCCGAGATATTAAAAGAAAGCCCTGCGGCAAACACAAAAAAGCTTCGCCGAATATCAGGTTCGTTCCCACTGAAAAAGCGGTAACGATAACCCACCTCGCCCTGAAAACGTACTTTTGATCGGGCAGGCGCAATGATACCCAAAGAAGGAGTGGTGGCTAAATACCCTCTTGAAATTTGAGTATTGGGATAAGGGCTGATCAAACGGAAAATTCCCACTTCCAGAGTAGGGTTGAGATACAAACGAAGACTAGGATTACGCACAAAGTCCCACTTGGCTCCCAGACCAACAGCTAGTTCCCTTTGTTTGTGATCAAAGGTAGAGTCCTGGGGTTCTACGTGAACTTCATTAAAGCGGAAAACGGTGCTCAAGTACACTGCCCGAAAAACTCTTGTGTAGCTTGATATGCGTCCCCCATATCCCACTTCTCCTTCAGTAGAGACGGGCACTTCAAGTAGTACCGTTTGCTCCTTGTTGGGGAGGTTCATTAAGCCTTTATCTGCCAGCGGGCAATAAATACCGTCGTTCGATCCATTGAATCCTGTGACATTATAATTTAGCCCAAAATTAAACGTCGTTAGCCCTTTACTGGCCTCGTACTTTTGATATCGAATGCCTTTGTAGCGAAAGCCCAGTTCTGCCTGAAAGCTCCAGCCCGGCGTAATAGGCAACATCATTCCGATCTGTGCCGTCAAATCACCGCCCATATCGCTCAAAAAGGCGTTATCTGTCCTAAAGTCCATCATCGAAAGCTCAAAATTAGGCTGTATATACACCAGAATACGGTCGCTATTGGTGAGGTTAAGGCGTAAACCTAAGCCTGTCGAAACCTCCTGAAAGCGATAGGGGACACTAAGGGTATCGTGTGGAGGACGTAATACGGTGTTGGGGTCGTCATCTAAGGGAAGTCCGTCTCCATAGAAGCTGTAACGATGATAGCGACCCGAGGTCACGACGGCGATCCGCTCAGAAAAGTAGTTATGGAAGCCAATTTTACCGCCCCACCCCAAGTCAAT
>CAZNAK010000144.1:0-3112 GCA_964570645.1 uncultured Cytophagales bacterium
GGCTTTGACCCACTGATTTGCTACCTAGATACTCCACTCCTGATTCGTTCTAAGGAAGCCATTGAAGCAACGGAGATTCCAGACTTTAAAGGAGGAAATGGCACCGTATTTTTATTGAATACAGCACGCCCACGCCGTACCGAGCCACTCGTTAACCTCTTTTTGGAGAAGTGTAATAACCCTTCTTTTATGAATGCTTGCACAAATGATCTGATTCCGCATAACGACGAGGCCATCCGTTCATTTTTGGCAGGGGACAGTGAAAACTTATTTACACACGTAAAAGCAATTTCGGAGTTTCAGCAACGCTATTTTCAGCCAATGATCCCAGGTTTGTTCCGAAAAGTTTGGAAAGACGGACTTGATTCAGATGCTTATTATCTCAAACTTTGCGGCGCAGGTGGCGGAGGGTTTATCCTTGGCTTCACGCGTGACTTCGAGAAAACAAAACGTTTATTGAGTCGTCAACAAGTTCGATCAGTATATGAACTATGAGACAACTAGTTATTTTTACAGCCTTAATCTATGGGCTATTCGGGTGTCAGGCTGACGTAGAGCAGTCGCTACAAGAGGCGCGCAACTTACTCGGCGATGATAAAACCGAGGAAGCATTGACGTTTATCAATAAAGTGATCAAGCAAGCGAACGACAATGCGGAGGCTTACAACTTACGCGGAAGCATTTACTTTTCGCAGGAAAAGTATGCAGATGCCGAGGCAGACTTTTCCAAGTCCATTACGTTGAATGCCCGCGACTATCGCCCGCTTCTCAATCGCGGTCACGTCCATCAAGCGCAGGGTAAACTCGATGCAGCATTGACCGACTACGATAATGCCGCTTCTCTTAATGGTAATGTGGCAGATATTTTCCTAAACTCAGGGGTGGTCCGCTTAAAAAAAGACCAAAATAAACGCGCACTTGCGGACCTTAACCATTCCATTAACCTTGATAAGAGTAAGGCATTGGCTTTTTACTATCGAGCGATGGCAAAGCAGCGACTTAATCAATTTGATGAAGCGATTGCAGACTTACAGGCTTGTCTAGTCTTGGACGCTCAACTGGGCAAAGCTCACCTTGAGCTGGCAGTTTTGGAGCATAAAGCGAATCAGGAAGATCTGCCTGAGAGTATCTGCGTTCACCTTAGTCGCGCCGACGAATTGGGAGACCGCCGCGCAGCCGCCTATTTAGATGCCTGGTGTAAGGAATAACTTTAAGGTTTATTTTATCTTACATAGACCTAAAAATGCGTTATTCTTGTGATGCAAAAAAAAATCTTCTTTTTTCTTATCGGCTTACTACTTCCAGTTTCTATCATCGCGCAGTCGGATGAAACTGAATTTACAGACTATCGCCCTATGTACCGGAAGTGGAAAGACAATTATATCCTAGATAAAATTGAGTACCGCCCGCACAGAATGGTATTTCACTTTCGTTTCATAAGTCGGGCAGCGGGGCGCGCAACTTTTTACGGGCCGGGGAAGCGCGATGCTTGGTTTGTTCGTGATAGTGAAAATAAGGTTCATAAACTCCTCGAAATAAAGAATATTAGAAAAAACGGCGAGTTAAAAGTCGGGGTTCTCAATTCTGCAACGAGTGTTAGTTATGAGCATGACATAGATGATATTATGACTTGTGAGGTACGCTTTGATCGTATGCCCATTAGTACAGAGAAAGTTGATTTGATTGAGGGGGTCGGGCAGGAAACCAACGAAAACCACTTTAACTGCTTTGAAGTAGTACTCAAAGACCCTCGGAACCGTAAAGAGTTAGGTGACGAGGATGATATGAAACGCCGGATAAGAAACTTTGAATCGCCCGACAAGGCTGTTCCATTGCCAGAACTGCTACAACTCACGAACGACTTACGGACAAACCACGGATTTTGCTCACGTCAACGTGTTCCTGCCGTACCACCACTTACCTGGGATGATCAGTTAGCGGAAGTGGCTAAGGACTTAGTCGTAGCACTTTGGACGAAGGATGAATTGCATACGCACTCAGGCTCGCAGACAATTATCAAGCAGCTAGCCTCAAGAGGCTATGAGACAGAGCTAGCTTATGAAGCCATTCTACTTCATAAGGAAGACAACTTAGAGAAAGTTTTTACCAACTGGAAAGCAACAGGGGCACAGTGTAAGCGGATACGCGACTCACGGATTCGGGTAATGGGAGCGGCTCGCAAGGAAAACTATTGGCTGATGATTCTGGCGCGCTAAAGCAACTTTTTTTACGCTTTTACCGTTATCCCAGAAGAAACGATAAAATAAAGCGCATTATGTTAAACTTCATCTGGTTAATTCTTCGCAATATTGATTGGAAAGGTATTATTATTTCTGTGATTTTACGCTTGATCTGGAAACGGATCATTGGTTAAGTAAGCATTGTAAAACCTTTACATCCAAGACTACAAGAGCTATCAATATTCATTGATTGTGCTTTTGTAGTCTTTTTATTTATCAAACCGATGGCTAGCAGGGCTTCTTTTATCTAACGAAGTTTTCCATATATCTCAGGCAAGCTGTTAGAAAAGGAAGTTCTCAACTCAATAAGAGAGAGGCTGTTTTTTTCTAAGCCTGCTTGTGGTTTACCGTGATGGCTTTTTTCGTATTTTTGCCCCAAACACACACTGATACCATATGGAAACTATGATTCAACAAACGCCTATTCAGGTTCGTGACGAGGTTAGTCCCTTACGAGCGGTGATCGTTGGTGTTGCACAAGATCGTCCTGCACTACCTCATCCTAATAACCCCAAAATTATAGAACAATTAGCCCAAAAAAACATACCCACAGAGGCGGAACTCGTTGAGCAGGTCGATGGCTTTGCCGCTATCCTGAAAGCGAAAGGCATAGAAGTATTACGACCTGATAACCTACCTAACCAAGATCAGATTTTTACGCGTGATATTGGCTTTGTCATTGAGGATACTTTTATACGGGCGGGCTTACAAAAGGAAAATCGGCGGATTGAGTTTGAGGCTATCCGAAGCTATGTAGCCCAATTCGAGAAGGTGTTAGAAGTTCCTGACGGTGCTTTTATTGAAGGGGGCGATGTAATCCTATGGAATGACTACATTTTTGTGGGGTTGAGTGCGCGTACCAATCAGAAAGG
>CAZNAK010000144.1:3122-5294 GCA_964570645.1 uncultured Cytophagales bacterium
TGTCGGGCCGCGCTCATCGCCTTCAACTTGACGGCTACTTGCGGCGAATCATCGCAGAAAAAAGTTATCGTTCTGCCTTTAGTGGTCTCGGACGACGTTTACAAGAACATCTTACACCTCGACTGCACGTTCCAGCCATTCGGAGACCGTGGGCTTATTATTTATGAGGCAGGTTTCGAGCGGTTACCCGTTGAGCTGATCAAGTTGTTTGATCCTCAAAAAATAATTCGTGTGACGCGCCAAGAAATGTACGATATGGTGCCTAATATTTTTTCTATCTCGCCTAACGAGGTTATTATCGAGGAAAGCTTTACCCGTCTTCGTGAAGAGCTGGAAAGGCTGGGTATCCAAACGAACGCTATTCCTTACGAGAAGGTCTCGCGTTTGGGTGGGCTTTTACGCTGCTCTACCCTACCTATTTATCGGGAGAGTTGAGACATTACTTTTAGTCATAGCGGGCTGACTGCGATTGAGATACACAATAAAAGCCTTGCCTATCCGATGATAGACAAGGCTTTTTAAGGCTAGCGTGTTTGGACTCAAAGCACAGCCTATTCTGCTACCTTTTCTTCTCCTTCAGGCGTTTCCTCCTTTGTTTCGGCAGGCTTTTCTTTCACCGACTTAGGCTTAAAAGGCTTTAATTCAATCTCCCCTTTCTTGATCTTTTTGATCAGACGCAGCTTGCGGCGCAACTCCTCCACCTCTTGTTTGGCTCCGCCAATCTTTTCTTCAAACTCGTTACGGAGCTTGTCGGCAGTTTTGGATTTGGCAAAGAAGTCGAGGTTCGTTTCCCAAAGCTGAATATCTTTTTGGATACGATCAATCTTTCGGTTGATACCCCCTTCTTGCTTTTTGAAGTTTGAAACCGCTTTCGGACTGTCACCAAGTGCTTTGAACTGCATTTGGAGTTTGAATTGCTCGCGCTCTTCGTCACTCATATCAAGCTGGGCGAAGAATTTATCCATAGCAGAGACAAAACGCTCTTGGATGGTATCCATATTTTTCTTCGGGACAAAGCCTGCTTTCTCGAAGTTGACACAGATTTTTTCAAACTTCTCAAAATCTTTGGAATTATCGGCGGCCATTTTTTCGATTTCATCGCATAGTGCTCGCTTTTTTTCCAAGTTATATTTGAACTCTTTTTCTTGCTCGGCACGGCGGTTTCGGCTACGCTCAAAGAAGTGATCGCAGGCGGCTTTAAACCGCTGATAAATGGTTTCGCGTTGGGCTCTCGGGACGGGCCCGATTCCTTTCCATTTGCGTTGTAAGCCTTTAAGTTCGTTCGCAATTTCGTCCCATTCAAAACCGTCCTTGAGTTCTTCGGCACGTTCGCAGAGAGCTTCTTTTTTCTTTAGATTTTCGGTACGCTCCGCTTCTAGTTTCTCGAAAAACACCGATTTGTTGGCAAAAAAGCCCTTAAAGTTAGTCCAGAACTGCTTATTGATGCTTTTGGCTACCTCACGTGGTGCCGGGCCGATGTCCTCCCATTTTTTCTGTAAAGCTTGAAGTTCACGAGTTTTATTATTCCATTCTTTGATTCGGTCTGAGTCAAACTCAAGGAACTTTTCTACCTCAATGCACAGTTCCTGCTTCAGCTTCATGTTGACCTCAAGCTCTTTTTTGAAGGCTTCCACCTCCTCGCGTTTGCGGTCATAGACGCTATCTGAGGCAGCTTTAAAGCGATCCCAGAGCGCGTCTTGAACTTCGCGGGGTGCCGGGCCGACGTTCTTGTACTCCTGGTGTAAAAGGTTAAGTGCCTTTACAGCCTCTCGAATATTTTCGTGCTTCGTCAGTGCTTCGGCTTTTTCACAGAGTGCCTCTTTTTGCTCCTGATTTTTTTGCCGATCCAAGTCTAGGAGTTCGCGTTCGAGGTTTTTTTGGTTATAGAACATATCCACAACGGCGCGATAGGTTTTGTACAGATCGTCCGCATCCGCCTGTGGTACGTGACCAATTTTTTTCCATTGTTCCTGTAATTCTTTCATCGCCGCAAAGTCCTTGCGATTATTACGTTCAGGATCTTGGATAGAGTCAGTCAACTCTTTAATTTTTTCAACGATTTTCTTTTTCTCTAAAAGGTTTTGTGCCTTCTGCGCCTCAAGATTTGCGTAATATTCCTTGCGTTGCTTTCGTAAAAAGCGAAAGTTTTCAAAGAATTTCTCGACGACTGGA
>CAZNAK010000144.1:5304-6308 GCA_964570645.1 uncultured Cytophagales bacterium
CCACCATCGGCAGTGAAGGTCGCTAACGCTTTATCTTTTTCTGCATTATTTAGATCGTGTACCTGATCTTTCATGGCCAGTAGCGTACGATCAATGCTGCGGAAGTTTATTTTTCCACCCTCCTTTACACGAGCAACCAGTTCCTCTCCTTTTTGAGCAAGTTGCTCAATGGCCCAGTTAGAGAAGTCTTCCTCTTGTAGTTCTTCAAACTCATCTTCTTCCTCCTCTTCTTCTTCGGTTTCGGTAGCGGGTGTTTCTTCCTTTTTTTCTTGGGCTTCCTCCACTACAGCTTCGGTCGCCTCAGATTGGGGTTCGGCTTCACTTGCCTTCTCTTCGGTAGCAGGTTCTTCTTTTTTTTCCTCTTCGTTTTCCATCTGTTGCAAAAACTGCATCGTGGCAGATACTTCTGAGGTACTTTCTACTTCGTTTTCTGAGTTTTCCGTTTCTTCGGATACGTTTGGCAAATCTTTTTCTTCGTCGAGTATCATAGATCGTTTCGTTGTCAAAGTGCGCGCTGGCACCATTAGGTTTTAGCTCAAATAAATTTGTGAGCTACAAAACTAGTAATTATAGAGGACTAAGCACTTATTTTGGATCAAAAACTCTTTATTTAGGGGCTAGTGGATAAGCAGCTTTATGGTCTTAACTCTTTCAGGATCTCTGCGTATCGAATAAACTCTCTACTGGATTTGACGCTAAGTTTTGTACGCAAACTTTTACGGTGGGTATCGTAGGTGTGTACAGAAATGCAGAGTTGATCTGCAATGTGATGTCGCTTTTCGCCGGATATAATCCTCATAACGTTGGGTCATCGTACTGCTCTTGGGTGCGAAATCATACTGCTCATAAAAGTGCCGGTTGCAGTCTTTGCAGACGAACTGGCGTACGGTAAAACGAAGCGTTATCTCCTTACCTGAAATAGATAAATCGCGAAGTTCACGGGTATAAATATCTTTGACAAAATTGCACTTTTTCAAGCAGACAGGATAGTGGGATGCCGATAA
>CAZNAK010000145.1:0-4128 GCA_964570645.1 uncultured Cytophagales bacterium
ACAAAGGACACAGCTTCAAATAAGGGTAAACATATCATTTCGGCTCCAATAGTTTACAAAAGCTTTATCAAGAAAAATGGGGCGGTTAGTAACAAGAAAGAACTTTACATCCAACGCTCCGTCCAGGATTACTTCATAAAATTTTGCGAAAGCAAGATTACCCGCCAAGACCTTGAAAATCGGCTTGAAAGTATGGAAGGACTCATCAAAATCCTTTCTCTTGAAGTCGAATTTCGAGAGGGAAACTGGGATAGCTGCGACGAAAACGTGCAACAACGGAGTAGAATAGATAAATATGTGATCATCCACGGCATCATCGAAGAGTGATAAAATCTTGTCAATTTTCCAATGACAACTTCCTAAAACACACCGCTCATTTGCATTTCTTCGGCAAAAGACCTTACTTTTTTTGTAATGAAGCACTTACGCAACATCACGGCACTTCTACTGACGTTTTTCGTCTTGCTGGGCACGACGGGTTATACCCTCGAAACGGCTTTTGTATTCACTCCACTTCCCCCGCCCAAAATTCCCTTCGACACTTCCCAGACGGGTAGGTGCATCTTACAGCAGGTGCAGTGCTGGCGGTTGTGGTTCTTTCCTCAAGGTGATCGGTAGAGATTCACGGCTGTGAATCTTTGTCTGCACTGTGTATCTGGCTTGATTATCCCTCACAGTAGTCGCAAGACCCTGGGAGTGGATGCATATTTACTATCCACCGCTAACCGTTTCCCATGCTCAACCGCATCATTTGGTTTTTTCTGCAGAATAAGTTGGTCGCCTACCTCCTCCTGCTGACTTTCATCGGCTGGGGGCTGGCTACGGCTCCTTTTGACTTCGAGATTCGGCAACTCGCCCGCGATCCCGTGCCGGTGGACGCGATCCCGAACATCGGCGAGAGCCAGCAAATTGTCTTTACCCAGTGGAAAGGACGCTCGCCCCAAGACGTGGAAGACCCGATCACCTACCCGCTCACCACCGCACTCTTCGGGATTCCGGGTGTAAAAAGTGTACGGAGCAACTCTATGTTTGGCTTTTCGAGTATCTACGTCATTTTTGAGGAGGAGATCGAATTTTATTGGAGCCGTAGCCGCATCCTCGAAAAGCTCAACGCCCTGCCTGCCGACCTCCTGCCCGAAGACGTACAGCCCACACTCGGTCCCGACGCTACGGCACTCGGACAGATATTTTGGTACACCTTAGAGGGACACGACCCCGAGGGAAACCCCACCGGCGGCTGGGATTTACACAAACTCCGTAGCATTCAGGATTTTTACGTGCGCTACGGGCGCACGGCGTAAGCCTCTCGGAGGTGATGGCGGCTGTCCGGTAAAGCAGGTAAAGCAACCTCGACGTAGGGGCACAGACGCTAGAGATCAACCGGGCGGAGTATTTTGTACGCGGTTTAGGCTATGTCGAGCAGGTGGAGGACATCGAAGAAAGTGTCGTTGCTGAGCGCGATAACGTTCCTGATTCCCTAACTCTTTAGTCATCGTCATGAAAACGGGCATTACACCTAAGGGGTTCATGAGAGTAAAAAATGAAGTCGTGCAAAGTAAACCGAAGTTAATATAACTGTCCATAACTGGATTTTAGTTTTACAAGCCACAAAGGTGTAAAATGAGTGTCGTCGGCAAAGTTGTGGACGTTGGAAAGGGATAGCCATTGTTTCAGGACTACCCGCTCACCTGTAACCAGTTTACTAGGGGAGTAAAGCTGATAGAGGTGAGCTACTAAAGGTACCTTTTAGATAAAAAGTGGTCGGACTAAGGCAACTCGGCTAGCAATATCATTAGCTTCTCAAACTGCTGATTCATAGTGGCGTTGGAACCGCCAAAGTGGTTAGCCAGCATCGAGAAGGCGAGCAGCTTACCTGACCGCGTTTTGACATACCCCGTGTAACCTTTGACACGTCGGAGGTAGCCACTTTTTGCGTGCAGATTACCTGCTACTTTCGTGCCTCTTCCAAAACTTCGTATTGAACCAGACTCGCCCGCTACGGGGAATGATTTTTTGAGCGCGTCATAATAACCGTTTTTGTCTGCCCAGACCAGCATTTCAACCTGCTGGCGTGTGGTCAGTACGCTGTATCGCGAAAGCCCACTACCATCTTCCATAAAAAAACCATCCATTGAAACGCCTTTTTCTTCCCACCAGCTTCGGAGACTTGCCGCCGCTTTCTCTCGTTCGGCATCGCCATTGTTTAGTTTTCGCCCGATCATTTTGAGAAATGTTTCGGCATAAAGATTCAAACTACGACGATTGGTTTCTTCAACTAAGTCTGTCAACGGCTCAGACTTGAGCGTAAGCACGGTCTGTTTATTTCGATCACTAGGCGAATCTTTATTTTCTAATTTAAGCATACGGTAGGTCGTCGCTTTTCCCGAGACAGCAATGCCTTTTTCTTCCAAAAATCGCTTGAAACCAGATGCTGCGTACGCACACGGATCGGGTAATGATCCCCGCACTCGAAATGCACTTCTGTTGGGTGTAATTGTTCCTCGGATGTAGCGAAAATTAGTGTAGGGGCTGCCGTAAATAAAGGCGTTGTCGCCCCTTCCACCTGCTTTAAGTTCATTGACAAGAGTCATTTCAGGAAGTTCTGGCTTGGTATAAAGGTAAGTCGTTTGCGTGCCCTCCGCGCCGCTCTTAAAATAGATTTCATACTGATTTCGGTGAAAGTTGAGTCCCGAAACGCCCGCACCGTAGTAGTTCCCGAGGTCTTCCCATGTCCATGTTCCTGGATTGATTTGCGGATCAAAAAAGCGGGCATCACCGATTATATTCCCAACGATTTTCTTGATCCCTTTTTCCTCTAAAGCGGCACACCAAGCCTCAAAAACCTCCGTTTCATTGGGGTATCCTAAGGAGGGATCACCACCACCTTCAAGGTACAGATTTCCGCACAAGATACCCGCAGTATCTATTGTTCCGTTATATTTAAGATGTGTCTCGAATCGAAAGTCTTTCCCCAAAACTGCCATAGCGGTTAGTGTGGTAGTGACTTTTTGTGTGGAGGCGGGAATAAGGCTCAAGTCTGCATTTTTAGCGAAGATGAGCTTTCCAGTTTCTACCTCTTTTGCCACAAAACCGTAAGAAGCAGAGGCGAGGTTTTCGGACGCTTTCCACACTTCAAATAATTCCTCAAAATCTGAGGCTTGGGTTTGTGAATAAACTAATTGAGAGACCAAGCAAAGTACTATGAGCAGTGTGTTTCGTAACATTTTGAGTAGATCAGACGGTAAAAGTTCACGGTAAGTTAAAGAAAGCGTCTCAGAGTAGCCAAACAGTAAGTATATTTTTGCCTTCCCATGGAAGTACCTCCTTTCCACAGTATTTTTCAAGAGTCAAGCAAGGGTCGGCTTCCCCACTCGGTAGGTTATTTGTGCCTATTCTTGATCGGTATGATCCTGATCCACAACGGGCTTCTCGTTTTGCCTGAGCCGTGGGCGGGTTTACTTCGAGGGGCATTATCAGGAACTTACGTCGCCTTTTTTATGGGGGTGTTGGCTACTTCTGTTTTACAAAGTAGCTCATTGAGTGTTTTGTTGATCGCGCTGTTATCGGCGGCGGGTTTTGGAGATTTAAAAACGATGATCCCCGCTATTGTTGGGGCAAACGTAGGCACGATCATCACGATTACCATTGAGGCACTGGGCTTGGACACCAGCGAGACCGCATTCCGCAGGGCGATCACGACGGTTCTCTTACAAGACTTCTTCAAATTACTGACTGCCCTCATCATTTTTCCGCTCGAAAGCCACTTTCATATGCTGGAGAGTGCGTTAGGGACATTAATGCACGTCACTGATTTTTCGTTCCGTGGCTTTATCTTAGACGACTGGCTAGGGCAGCACGTAAGCTTTGCTTTTTGGGGCTTTGGGTTGGTGACCATTTCTATACAGCTTTGGGAAAAACTCTGGCTTGGATGGCTAGAACTTCGGTTTGAAGATATGTTTAACCGACATAGACCTGAAAACCAGCATTCCTTCTTGTTACTTGGCTTTCTTTGGACAATGGTTTTGCAGAGTAGCGCGTTGGTTATTGCGCAACTCGTCCCGCGTGCGATGCGCCGTGCACTTACTCTAAATCATATGTTGCCTTTTTTGGTGGGGGCAAACCTAGGCA
>CAZNAK010000145.1:4138-6303 GCA_964570645.1 uncultured Cytophagales bacterium
TGTCCTGCCCGTCGCCGCCATGCAGGTTGCCTTGTTTCATTTGCTCTTCAATCTTATAGGAATGCTGCTGTTTTGGGGTATTCGACCTATGCGCCAACTTCCTACCAGCCTCGCGCAGTGGGTAGGTATTGCCATTCTGCGTAATCGCTTACTTGGTTTTTTGTATATCCTGATGCTTTTTTTCGTTCTACCGTTTCTGCTGATTTTGCTCGGCTAAAGTGACGCGTAAAAAGTGCTGAAATTGCGCTTCATGACTAAAGTGTGTATGCGAAAACTCTTGTCCGTTCTTGCCGAGCTGTTCCAGATCTTTCCGTTCGGGAAACGCCCGCATTACTTGATGGATGGCCGACCAATCCTGAGGCACGACGTAATCGCCTGACCCACTTTCTTGAATAATCTTGGCACTTTCGCCCGCACCCAGAAGTAAAATGGGAAGCCCTGCGTTCATCGCTTCGTAAATCTTTGAGGGGACAGTTCCAAAAATATGCTGCTTTTGGATGATTAATGCCGCATCAAAGTCTGCTAACACCAAGGTAACCTCCTCGGGCAAGATGGGCGCATGAAGCTTTACCCACTTATTCTGATGAGCCACCTCTTTGATGGCTTCTGCCTGCTGCCCAGTCCCAAAGATGTGGAACTCCTGCCGAAGTTGGGCAAAACTAATCCGGTCTAAGAAGCCCCGAACGTCTTGCGCCTCCCCGAGTGAGCCAACGTACACCCAACGAAAGTGATCCGTCGGTGCGCTTTTCTTATTGGGATGTTGTGGATGAATGCCATTACGATAGAGGTGTACACTGTTCTTACTCCACTTTGGGTTTTCACCTTCCTCTGGCTGCTGAGATAAGCGAGAAACATACGTCAGGATCTCCGCTGATTGCCCAAAAATCACGTCTGCCCGACGATAAAAATAGCTTTCCGCACTTTGGAGCAAACGATAAAGCCCGTCGTTTTTGAGCTTCCCCAAGTCGCGTAATGCACGTGGGTGTAAGTCCGAAAGATTCAGAATAAACCTTGCCTTGTATTGCTTTGAAAGCCACCAACCGACTACGGGAAGCGGCCAGGGCGGTGCTTGCACCCAGATAAAGTCGGGCTGGAACGTTTCTAATTTTTTTGCCAGACGTAAAAAACCAAAGCTCATTTGCATGGCACTCCAAAAACGCCTCCAAAGGGAAGGCGTTCTTGAATAGCTAACTGAAAGAGCATGGACTAGAAAGTCGTACTGTCCAGGGTCACCTTCAATCAAGGGCGTAAAAACCATCACTTCGTGACCCGCCGCCTGAAGGCTTTGCGCTAACTGTGACACCCTTCGCGCACAAGCCCCCCGTTCGGGCGGGAAATTCGGCGTGAACAGGGCAAATTTCAACTTATTTTTCGTCGGGTTTAGGGATACGAATAAAGTAATCTTTATCCGAAAGATAAAACTGATTGCTATCTAATTCAAGGGTATCGCCGGCGGCAAACTGATTCAGACGTAAGGTCGTCAGGTCCTCCTCGATGGTATGCACCGATCCGCCCGTCTGCTTGGCAAGGTTAAGATAAACGGAATTGACGATGCCGTTTTTTTTCGTACCACAAAGAATGATACGAAGTGGCTTAGAAAGCTGCCGAAAGAGTTCAATGTCGCGGATACTGCTGTTATTGTCGGCAATAAGGATGATTTCATCCACATCAGGATATGCTTCAGTGGCTGCCAGGATTGCTTCAAGGTCGTTTTCAGGTCCGTCCCCACCGATACCGCCGTTCATGGTCTCGAGCATTCTCTTAACGACATCCTCGAAATTATCCGCATCCGCCATGTAAATGCCACCTGTGCTGCCAATCACCTTTTCGTCATCAGGCGTATCGTCTCCGTCGTTAAAGAAGACGAAGCCGCGAATGATTTCATTATCAGCATTCAGTTTATGCCAGTGCAAAACCTGTGAAGAAAATGGATACACACTGCCTGTCCAGTCACAAACAGCGACCATGTTTTTCCATTCGTCCCGATGCCGCTCAAGTACGCGATACACGATGGAGTCTTCAAACTTTCCTTCTTCGATAAACTCTTTCTTGATGCGCTCCATCCGACGCTCAATGCGCGGTTTGATGGGTAACGGTACTTTTGTCATCTTTTTTTCGTCCTCAGCACACTGAATCACGACACCGTGAAAGCAGTTACGTGCCTC
>CAZNAK010000146.1:0-6257 GCA_964570645.1 uncultured Cytophagales bacterium
GAGTCAGCCATTTTGTATCGTCGGTTGGTTAACAAAAAGGAGGTTTTTCAGTCTATCGATGCTTATATTACAGGTTCCATAGACCCAGGTCTTTTGGTGGTCGCTGGGCGTGTACGTGAGGAGGTTTCTTTAGAAAAGGCGTATCAAGAATTAAGGTCGGAGCTTCAGGCATTTCGTGAGACGCCTACCGATGTTTCAGAGCTTGAAAAGGTAAAGAATCAGGCAGAAGCCTCCCAGAATTTTTCCGAAGTAAACTTGTTAAATCGTGCTATTCAGCTTGCCTACGGCACAATTTTAGGCAATATTAAATTAGTTAATGAACAACAGGCGCGCATTCAGGCGGTTTCAGGGGAGCAGATTGAGCGACTAAAGCAGTCTTTACTCGCTGACACGCGGGAGAATGCACTGTTTTACCGCAAAAAAGCCTAATTTCGCCCGAATGGCGTTTTTTCTTCAACCAAAACTGGACTTCATGCAACTCCGAAAGATTCGACTTCTACTTTTCTTCCTTTTCCTTTTACCATCACTTGCTAGTGCACAACAAACGGCTCAAGACTCTCTCAGACAAGCTTTCGACGAGTTTATCCTTAATTATCAGCAGCTTATTGATACACACAAGGTAGAAAAAGTCACGCAATTTTTTGATGAGCGTCTCCGTACTACTGTGGTCACTTCTGATATCCGTAGTCGCGTTCGGGTCTTTCACAATAGCTTTGAGCAATTCCGAGAGTTTCTGGGTAAACTTGCCTTTTCCCCGGGTTTACATTTGAACTACGAGGTTGAGGATGTACTACAACTTTACATAACAGGGCGTTTTGGCTACGTCGTTTATCAGGTAAATTATGAGTTGAACCAAGAGGGAAGTATTTGGAACAAAGGAAACGAAACAGTGACGCTCTCTTATCAAAAGATCGGCGGTAAGTGGAAGATTATCCATTTTACGACCATCATTTTTGAGGATGAAAAGCTGCGCGGGCGTTGCTATGCTAAAATTTATGCACCTAAAGAAGCTGCCGAGAAGAATGAATATCTTGCCGCTGTCGTCGTTCCAAGCGGTGAGGCTTACACGGAGGAATCTTATACCTTTGAGTTTACTACCAGAAAGAGTGAACGTGCTATCCTTGCCGAAGATCAAGTCACGGGCATACAGCAAGAGTTTCGTTGGAAGTATAGTAACGAAGAAATCTGGGAACTGTCTGATTCGGGCTTAAAACAAGAGGTTCTGGGCACTGCCAAAGCACGGCAGGAAGCCATCATGACTATCTTACGTGAGCATTTCCATGAGGATAATTGCAGTTCGATACGACTAAGGAAGTAGGTTTTGCCATTTATCCACAACGAAGAACGAACAGACCTACGAGGTATCGAAACCGTTAGATTAAGGTCAGCTTTTTGTTTACCTCCAAGGCCATCGCTTCCTGCCGTAGCTCCTGCTTTAGGATTTTGACAAAATCAATTACTTCGTCGAGATATTTATTCATCCCTGTTTGCGTTACGTAGGTATGCACGATAAACACTTTTTCACCCACTAGCCCCTCTTCTTCGCTGTTCCAAACGCCTTCTGCCTGTTGTGTGGAGGTAGCACCACCAAACCGCTCAGCGAGAAACTTCGTCGTGCGTTCTACGTGCTCAGCCGTATCAATTTCTTGATTTACGTCAACGGTAGTGGGGATAAATATTGCAATCTGGTGGGTGCGCTCCAGTCGATCAATACACATATTGACGACATCCAGAATTGCTTCGGGTGGCTGAATGTCCTTGCGGAGCGTCAGCTCAAGTGAAGGAAAGTCCGCGATAAACGGAATCTCGAAGTCATATTTATGCTTGACATCCATATTAGAAAGTGACTCTTCACTACGGCTAACGAGGGTGAAAATACTGGTTTCGTTGGGGCGGATAAATTTCCGAATTTCTTTTTTTATAGTATCATAAGCCGACCAGTGTTCCTCGATGGGGGGCATGATAATCACGACCTGATTGGCATAATCCAGCATGATCTCGATGTTTTTGTCGATCATTCCGTTCAAGCTACCGTTGATTGTAATGATGATGTTCGTGTAGTCGTTCATCAGGCTATCCACCATGAGCGTTGTGCGTGCCGTAGTGGGTAGAAAAGAATTGTTTGGAGAGATAAGAATGTCAAAAGTTTCTGCTTTGTAGAGATTTGTGTTCAGCTTTTGAGGAATCTTGAGTTCGCTTTTGAGCTGCTGCGGAGCGGGGTACTCGGTGTAAACCGTACGATTTTTCGTCTTTTCAGCCAAGAGCTTCGTAAAGGACAAGCCAATACTTGTTGCACCCGCGCCATGAAACGTGTCAAAGATCAGGATCACTTTTGCTTGTTTGTTAACCCGACTCTGACGACGGTTCATCTCGACCAAATAATGCCCCAGCATTTTGGCCATCGCGATAGCCACGCCCGGGTAACGGTGCATAATATCAAAAAACTCGTCGCGCTGAATTACCAGACAATCTACGTCGCTCATCGCCATGACATTTGCCGAGCGGGGCTTATTTTCAAGTAAGCCTACCTCGCCGAAGGTGTTTCCAGGCATTAGGTAAGCTAGTGTATGTTCCTCGTTGCCCGAAACGCGCTTAATAATCACAATGCCTTTGGTGATCAGGAATAAGGAGTCGCTATCTTTTCCCTGCCAGACGATAACATCATTGGGGAAATACTGACGGGTTTTTGCTTTTTTGGCGATGTAGTTAAGTGCGCTTTCGTCGAGTTCTTCAAAAAGCGGGGATTGGCGGAGTGCTTTTGTAATTTCTTGGCGGTTCATGTACAAATATAAACATCTAGGCTACAAAATAAGTGCTTTTTAGCCGCTACATCTGATTATTATTCTATTCTTTTTGTACTTTCGGTGCATGAAAAACCCTACTTATGTTGTCATCATGGCAGGCGGAATTGGGAGTCGTTTCTGGCCCGTGAGCCGCACTAGCTATCCTAAACAATTTCATGATATCTTGGGCGTAGGACGAACAATGCTACAAGAGACCGTGAGGCGGTTTGCGGACGTTTGTCCCATCGAAAACTTTTTTGTGGTCACGAATGCAGAGTACGTGCCTTTGGTGCGGGAGCAAATCCCTGAAGTCCCCTTGGATAATATTTTGGGAGAGCCTGATCGTAAAAATACGGCCCCTTGTTTGGCGTATGCGGCGCATAAAATCGCCCAAAAGTCTCCGAAAGCAACGCTCATTGTCACCCCTTCGGACGCGCTGATTTTAGATACCGAAACTTTTGTTTCTAAGATCAAAATGGCGATGGCAGCTACGGTGAATTGTTCCAAAATTGTCACCATCGGTATTCAGCCTACCCGTCCTGATACCAACTATGGTTACATTCGATTCCGTAACGATTCGTCCGGGGACGAGGTGTGCGCAGTAGAAAAGTTTACCGAGAAGCCCGACCCAGAAACAGCAAAGTCTTTCTACGAAAGCGGCGATTACGCCTGGAATGCAGGAATATTTGTCTGGAATGTACAAACGATCCTTAAAAATATGGAGCAGTATTTGCCTCAGGTGGACGCTTTAATCCGTCAAGCAGGCGAGTCGTTTTATACTGAAAACGAAGAAGCTTCTATCAAAAAAGCCTACGCCTTATGTGATTCCGTCTCGATTGACTACGGAATTATGGAACACGCCCAAGAGGTTTTTGTGATCCCCTGCCATTGCGGTTGGTCCGACCTCGGAACGTGGCGTGCCCTGTATGAGGTATTCGAAAAAGACGATTCAGATAATGCCCTACAAGGAACACACTTACTTTTTGAGACGAAAAACTCTATGTTCAAGACGCCAAAAGAACGCTTGGTTGTCGCACAAGGGTTGGATGGTTATTTAGTGGCAGAGCATGATAATGTCTTATTGATCTGTAAACGCGAGGAAGAACATCGGATTAAGGCTTTTTTGGAGGCAGCGCAGAATAAAGACACTTCCTTTGGCTGAAAATGACTAAATTTTAATAATAACCTAATCGAATAACATTCCGAAGGAATAATGGGTTTACGCATTATACTTAGAAGAATCTATTTATGATGCGAAGAATACTATTTTTTACTTTTTTGGTTGGTATTATCCCAACACTCTCGGCTCAAGATACCTCAGATAAAAAATACCTCATCGAAGTAAATTTTGGTGGAGGAATAACAGGCCTTCATGCTACGCCCGCTGATGTGTATGATATTGCGGGAAATAATCAAGCTCCTGAAGAGCAAAACATTCGATGGGGGAGCATGATGAAAATCAATGTAGCAAAACGGCTCGGAAAGCGGCATTTTGTGGGTGTTACGGTTGGATACACCGACTACCGTTATCGAGATGCGGGAGTAGCCGTGGACGGAGCGGGTCTCAGTACCGACTATGAGCAAATATTACGGTTCCGATTCGTGGATTTGGGCATTTTTCATAAACTGCTGCTGGTTTCCAAAGGACGGCATGGGCTTCTGCTAGAAAACGGGTTGAGTTTAGATTACGGTGGTGATATCTATGACGAGACGAAGTTTTTGGAGTTTAAGTTTCGAAATAACTACCTTTTTGAAGGAAGTAACATCAAATATACACTTGGGCTTAAGTACGTCCATACGCTCACAGATTGGGCCGAGTTGCAGGGCGGTGCTTACTACATGACGGCCATCAATGACTATAACATCGAATCGCGCTTTGAGCCTTACAGTTTTGGGCTTGTATTTGGGGTTGGCATTCATTTGTAGGTAAGTGAGGCATCGTTTTGCAGATAACAAAAGAAAATATAGTTTTCTTTCGGATTTATTAACGAGAGAACTTTGTTTATTCGTTACCACTAGAAATACTAAGACGGATACGGAATCCTGAAAGTAGTTTTTTAAAGATGACGAAATGAAACGATTTCTATTTTTAGTTTTTTGTTGCGGGATAAGTGGTTTTTTGCAGGCACAAAGTTACCGAATTGAGGTTCCGCAAAAAGAAGTACCCGCCAATCAGCCTTTTTATATCAATGTAATTGCTGAAAACACGACCATTCGTCGTATCGCTGGGCTTCCTCAGCTTCAAAATATGCAGCAGGGTGCGCGTTCTAGCTCTACAATGATGAACATCGTTAACGGTAAGCGAAGCTCTCGCCATGAAGTGAAGCAGAGTTATATGCCCCAAAAGCAGGGTGTAGTTACGATCCCTCCTTTTACGCTGGAGGTGGATGGGAATAAAGTCAAGTTTGAGGGCACTACCGTAAAAGTGACTGCGCCCGTCAAGCGGCAAGCCCGTCGTGATCCGTTTGATGCCTTTTTTCGGCGGAATAATCGCCCTAGAGAAACGGCACAGCCAGAGTACTTTGAAGTCGCCGATGATGCCTTTTTTGCGATTACTTCGGATAAAGATGAGGTATATCAGGGCGAGGGCTTCACGATTACCATGGCATTTTACTTCAAGGAAAATAACCGTGTTGTTAAGTATAGTGACGACCTAGGTGAGCAAATAGGCGATATTATTCAAAAAATTAAACCCGATAATTGCTGGGAAGAAACCATCGACCTACAAGGAGGAAACACAAGTCGCGTGGAGATAAACGGACAGCGTTACCGTAAAGTGACGTTTTACAAGGCAATATATTTCCCGTTTAACGAGGACGATATTTTCATTGATTCACAGGGCGTAGAGATGGTAAAGTTTAAGCTTTCCAAACAACGTGATATTTTTGGCAGACAGTACGGACAACGCGGTCAGAAGTACTTTTATTCGCGTCCCGTAAATGTAAAGGTGAAGCCCTTACCCCCACATCCTCTTCAGGAACAGGTCGCTGTCGGTAAGTTTCGCTTGCAAGAAACCGCCGATCGGTTTGACGGGAAAACGGGCGAAAGCATTCAGTATCAGTTTAAAGTACAAGGTACCGGAAATGCCAGCGCCATTGTCGCCCCTGAGGTTGCAGATACCTATATTTTCGATGTTTATCCGCCTAACTCCTCGGCCACAGTGCGCCGAAGTGGAAGCCAGTTGTTAAGTGAAAAATCCTTTGACTATCAGTTAGTACTTAATGAGCCGGGCTGGCACAACCTAGGTGATTACTTTCAGTGGGTGTATTTTGATCCCGAAAAGGAAAGCTACGACACCTTACGCAGTGACCTGAAGGTGCGCGTATCGGGCGAAAGCCTTCGTAATGCAGCGATTGCGTCTAACATTTTGGGTGGATTTTACGATGAAATTAGACAGACAGAAAACGAGCTTTACACCCGTAATAGTGCTGGTTTACGTTGGATTCTGAATAGTAGCTTGCTACTTTTTGCTGC
>CAZNAK010000147.1:0-6190 GCA_964570645.1 uncultured Cytophagales bacterium
TGACATTGAAAACCACCTCAGGAGAAAAGACCTTGAGGTGTGTTTTTTTGGCTTGGGTATGCGAAGGGCGCAACCGCAGGGAAGCGGTTTTTATGTGTGGGTAGCAAAGCGAAGACCAACACATAAAAACGAAACCCCGAAGCACACCGACCGCCGGATACCAAGCATGCTATATTGAACATCGGTACACGGCGGGAAGCTCCAATAAAAAAATAAAGTAAAGTTTTTATTTCCAGTCAGGTAATCGAATACCTGTAAACTGCCATTGTAGATATGGGTGGAAAAAATTGCGATAGGTTGGGCGTACGTGTCCTTCAGGCGAGGCAATAGAGCCACCTCGAAGTACCATTTGGTTAACCATAAACTTGCCGTTGTACTCCCCGATTGCTCCCTCGGCGGTTTTGTAGTGCGGGTAAGGCGCATAAGCAGAAGAAGTCCATTCCCAAAGCTGCCCGTACGGAAATTTGGTGTGATAGGCTTCCCATTCAAACTCCGTAGGTAGGCGTTTTCCGCGCCAACGGGCATAAGCATCGGCCTCGTAGTAGCTGATATGTTTAACGGGCGCGTTTAGATCAAGCGGCTGCAGCCCAGAAAGCTCAAAACTATGCCAAATACCATCCTCTTTATGCCAATACAAGGGAAAATCAATCTGATTTTCTTTCACCCATGCCCAGCCTTCCATTAACCAATTTTCAAATTTTTGATAGCCACCAGCTTCCATGAACGCTAAATATTCAGCATTGGTGACCAGTCGGTTATGGATTTTTCCTGCCTGAATTAAGTTTTTGTGTACGCTAAGTTCGTTATCAAAGCAAAATCCATCGCCTTTATAGCCAATTTCCACTATTTTTTCTTCTATCGGAATCCATTCGGCAGCGTGTGTTTCAGGTTTTACAAGGTAATCCGTTTCAGGATCATAGACAGGGAAAATTGGATTTAAGCCCAAGCTATATTTAGTATCCGTGACCAAAAGCTCTTGATGCTGCTGTTCATGTTGAAGACCTAACTCAACGGTCTCTTGTATTTCCTTAGATTCAATTTCTTGGGATAAAAGCGCCGCCATATGCTTATCTACGTAGGCACGATAGGCGAGTACTTCATCTACCGTTGGGCGGGAAAGAAAACCGCGCTCATGCCGAAGCGTGCGCTGACCGATTCCTTCGTAGTAGCTGTTAAATAGAAAGTTATAATTGCTGTTAAACTCTTGGTAATTGGATATGTAAGGTTTCAACACGAAGGTTTCGAAGAACCAAGTGGTATGCGCCATGTGCCATTTGGGCGGACTAACATCGACGACAGGCTGAATTACATGGTCTTCGGGGTTAAGGCGTGAGCAAAAATCAAGCGTGGTTTGTCGAACTTTTCGATATCGTATTTTCATACTTCTAAGGTACGTAATAAACCGTATTTTTGTCTAATGAAACTTCAATATGGCTTCCCTTCAAAGGGCTTGGGTTGTTGTTGCGCGTGTTCATCGCCCAGTATCCCTTGGGCTTCTGGTTAAGGCACTGAACCATACGGTTGGTTTTACCTCTTTTCTGCCCTCAAAAAAAACATCTTTACCCACCAGCCGTTTTTCTCCCTGTATGCTATATCCCGCGAACATAGAACAAAAAATCGGCTTCGAGCAGATCAGAGAACTACTCAAACAGGAATGCCAAGGTAAAATTGGGCAAGAGCTTGTCGAGAAAGTACGGTTTCATACCAAATACGAGATCATCAGCAAACTTACCGAGCAAACAGCAGAGTTTAAACAGATCCTTGAAGAAGGAGTTTCGTTTCCGAACGCCCACTATCTTGATGTTTCGGAGTCACTGAACAAAGCTAAAATAGAGAACAGCTATCTCAGTGAGACGGCATTTTTTGAGCTTAAAAATTCCCTCCAAACGCTCTACGACTCCCTCCGTTTTTTTAACGAACGCAAAGAAGAATACCCGCGCCTTTTTGAACTTTGTGACGGTATTACAATTCCTGCTGATTTGGTGGACGCAATAAACCGAACTATCGACGAAGAAGGTCGGTTACGGAACAACGCCTCGCCCGAACTTCAAGACATCCGGCAGCGAATCATCAAAACACAAGTTGGGCTACGCCGAAAACTCGATCAACTCGTTCGTCAATATCGCCGCGAAGGGTGGATGCCCGAAGACCTCGAAACGACGATCCGTGAAGGGCGGATGGTCATTCCGATTCGGGTCGAGCATAAACGCCGCCTCAAGGGTATCGTCCACGACTCCTCGGCTACGGGACAAACCGTATATCTCGAACCCGAAGAAATCCTTGATATCAATAACGACATCAAAGAGCTTTTCTACGAGGAACGCCGCGAGATTATTCGCATCCTGACGCGTCTGACAAATGTTCTGCGTCCGCACGTACAGGGTTTGGATCGCTCTTATCGGTTTTTGGCAAAAGTAGATTTCATTCGAGCGAAGGCACGCCTCGCCGTTCGTTTGGATGCGATAAACCCTGACTTTGAGCGCACTAAAATTTTGGATTGGAGAAACTGTTATCACCCGACGCTCAAGCTAGCGTATCAGGCGCAGGGAAAAGCGGTTATGCCACACAGCATCTGGATCAATCCTGAAAACCGCATCTTATTGATTTCAGGACCTAACGCAGGGGGTAAATCAGTGGCTTTAAAAACGGTCGGCCTGGTACAATATATGTATCAATGTGGTCTGCTTGTTCCGATGGACGAGGGTTCGACGATGGGTATTTTTCGGGATATTTTCATTGACATCGGTGACGAACAATCGATTGAAAACGATTTGAGTACGTATAGCTCGCACTTAACGAATATGCGGGAATTTCTCAAACTTGCCGACAAGCGGAGCCTCTGCCTAATTGATGAGTTTGGTACGGGTACAGAACCGCAGTTTGGGGGGGCAATCGCCGAGGCAATTCTCGAAAAGTTTGTCGAGCAAAAGTGTTATGGCGTTATTACGACGCATTACGCTAACCTCAAGTTTTTTGCCGAAAACACGCCAGGCATCGTCAATGGGGCGATGCGCTATGATGTGGATAACCTTGAACCGCTTTTTAAACTCGAGATTGGGAAGCCAGGAAGTTCGTTTGCCCTTGAAATCGGGCAGAAAATAGGACTTCCAAAGCATGTTCTGAACGCTGCCAGAGATAAAGTCGGTACTACTCAGGTGGACGTAGAAAAAGTACTTCGAGACTTGGAAAAAGAGCGGAACGAGTTTCATCGTCGTAATGACAAAGTGAAAGCCCGTGAAGAGCAACTCGAAGCCCTACTCGAAAAGTACAAAGGACTCCGAGGGCAACTGCAAGAACAGCGCAAAGACATCATGCGTGAAGCCCGCGAGCGTGCCGAAGGACTCCTTAAAGAAGCTAATCGTAAGATTGAAAATACAATCAGAGAAATCAAAGAGTCGCAGGCGGAGAAGGAAAAAACGCAGGAAGTACGAAAAGAACTCGAAAAGTTCCGCGAGAAAAACGAACGTATCAAAGCCGAGCAAGCCCCTAAGCCCGAAAAGAAGAAGAATAAAAAGCAGGTTAAAGTCGTTGAGGGGGAACTGGCTGAGGGTGACTGGGCGCGACTCAAAGGGCAAAAAGCCCATGGCGAAGTCATCAAAGTGCAAGGCGACGAAATTACCATCCGATTAGGCGAACTCAAAACGACGGTCAAGCGTAACCGTCTGGAAAAGATTGAATCTGATGCGTTCAAAAAAGAACAACGGGCTTCGGTAAATGCAAGGGGTGTGGACATGCTTCGTAAGCAAGCTGAGTTTAGTCCCGAAATTGACCTTCGGGGGGTACGTGCGGAGGAAGCCATCGGAAAAACGGAATCCTTTGTCGATACCGCCATTATGCTCAATCAGTCCCACTTACGCATCGTACATGGTAAGGGCAACGGCGTATTGCGTGAGGTAATTCGGAAGACGCTCCGTAACTTCCGTCAGGTAGAGTCTTTTCAAGACGAACACGCTGACTTAGGAGGTGAAGGTGTAACGTTAGTGCGGATGCGGGGGTAGTAGCTAAAAAAGCCCCCCAAGGACTTCAATCCTTGAGGAGGCTGACGCGTATTAAATTTCGGAATCTCAGCATCCATCACCTCGCGGTATTTGGTGGGTTGTGTGTTGGTGGTGGTTGTATGTTCCCTTGTCCACAATCCAATCATAGGCCCCACCACGTCTAAGAAACTTCGCTTGATCGTAGCTTACCTCCGACAAGGCTTGTGCTACTCCAACATCCAAAATCGGCTTTGAATAGCGGTGTTCTCCCGTTTGATTATCGAAAAAGCGTCCCGCAGGATCGACCATCACATAAGAGCCGATCAGGTCATCGTTGGTTTCAGGAACGAGTGCTTCGATATGAGCATGCCGCTCCAGGAAGTACTCGAATTGAGCTTTTGAGATCAGAAAGTCGTTCACTTTTCCGCTGTTTTGTCCTTCAATCGGCAGTACCTGAAAGACCTTTCAAAGTTCGGGCTTAGTTTTAAGGATGAATTCGGACATATCCTCCTCAAAATTCGCCGAACTCACTACCGTATTAACCTTAAAGCGGTAGCCATACTGCTTGATTCGTTCTATTATTTGAAGGTATTTTTCAGCAGTTACTGCCTTTTTACTGTTAATGGCACGTCCTGCCTTAAGGTTATTATTCACATTTAAACTATCTACGCTCAAGGCGATCCAATCCAAAAAATCTGCATTTTCGGACAGAAATTTATTTGTTAGCCTTGTGCCGTTAGTTACGATCATGGTTGTCATACCCAGTTCCTTGGCCAGCCGAATCAAATCCGACACGAAAAGGGTTGGTTTCTGCCATACGCTTACAGACAAGATAAAGCCGCTCATGGCTAAACGTAGGCGTTTCAGTACTAGACGTTACCCGTACAAAATCGAGCTGTTGTAAGAACTGTAAGACGAACTCTGCCTTATCAGGCTGTGTAATTTCTAAGGTTAATTTCATAATACAAGGGCTTTACTTTATTCAGTTAAACGACGGTAAAGGAGCCTTAGTTCCTATTTCTACACAAAAGCAACTCAAACTCTTCGAGGGTTCGGAACCCTCAAAGAGTTCTATGTTTTACTCCCCACCCACCGCCGGCACTTCCTTCTCCCGCACCAGCGTATTAAACTTCGGAATCTCCACTTCCAACACCGCTTGGTATTTGGCGAGTTCCGCATCAATGGCGGCGGTTACCTCTTTGCGGAATGCCTCGGCTTGCGCAGTAGGGGCAAAGTCGCTCATACCGACTAAGGAATTTAGGTGGGCGAGTTTGTTGCCGAGCTTGATCGGGAAGTTCAGCGGGTCTTGGCGGCTGCGGTTTTGGGTCTGGTAGAGGGCTTTCTCTACTGCCGTCAGCTTCTCGACAATCGCTTTGCCCTGTGCTTGGATGTCCTCGTCTTCGGTACGCTTCAGGAAGTCCTGTACCTGCGCCCGTACCTTACGGATGCTTTCGATGGCTTCGTGCGTCTCCGTAACTTTATCGCGTACCTCCATCAAGAAGTCAAACTGTGCTTGCATATCTCCTTCGGTGGCTTCCGAGCGCGGATTCCGAAGTACTTTAAACGGCTGCTTCGCGATCGTCTTACCATCGAGTGTCATCACCACTTCGTAGTTACCCGGTATGGCTTTCGGCCCCGCAAGGCTCGCCCACCAGAGGATCATGCCATCTACCTTGTGGGCGGGAGCGTAGCGCATATCCCAAACAAAGCGGTTGATGCCTTTTTTGAGGTCTTTCACATCAATTTTTAGGGCTTTGTCCTCGGCTTTTGTCCCGAAAGTACGGATCGTGTCGTCCGCCGCCGGTGCTGCAAAGAAACTCAGACGCAGGTCGGTGGTGGTATCGGGCTTTTCGGGGAGGTAAAAATAGACCATCACCCCGCCCGGGTGGTTCGTGCCTTCGGTTTTGGAAGGCTCTTTGCGCTGCGAGCCATCCATGCGGTAGGCATCCAGCGGACGAAAAAGTGCTGCCTCCGAAGCTGTACTTTCGGCTTTTATCATCTGGTGTAGCGGCGTGAGGTCGTCAAGTACCCAGAGGCTGCGTCCTTGTGTGGCTACGATCAGGTTATTATTTTTGATGGTCATGTCTGTAATCGGCACAATCGGCACGTTCTGCTGGAACTTCTGCCAATTTTTACCATCGTTGAACGAGATGTACAAACCCGACTCCGTTCCGGCATAAAGCAAGCCTTTTTGCTCGGGATCGGCACGTACC
>CAZNAK010000148.1:0-6173 GCA_964570645.1 uncultured Cytophagales bacterium
GTTGGGCACCGGGTTGTGGACGGTCAAAAGCAGTTGTTTTATTCTTTTTTGTGTCTTTTCTGAGCCAATGAACAAGCTTTCCCTCCTTTTCCTTTGGCTTTCGCTTTGTAATTGCCCAATATACTTTCGTGACCTTGCGTTGTCTAAAAACTTGATTCATACGTTCCAAGCCTTTGGAGGTTTTGGCAAGCACCAAAACACCACTTACGGGTCTGTCTAGCCGATGTACTACACCGCAGAACACGTTACCCGGCTTGCTGTATTTGTCTTTTAGGAATCGCTTTGCTTTTTCGGAAATAGGTTCGTCTCCCGTTGCGTCTCCCTGTACGAGCGTTCCGCCGGGTTTATTGACGACCAAAAGGTGGTTATCTTCGTAAATGAGGTCAAAGCCGTAAGCTTTAGGATAAATTGCGTCCATTTTTAGGATAAAGTTACAACGAATTGGGTAAATATACGCAGAAACTGTTCGTAAAGACTTCTCATTGAGGGGTCTCTCGTCAACTGAGATCTGCCTATTTCAGTAAATGCTTCACCCGAAGTTCTTCCTCAATCTCTTCGCGCTCCTCGTCAGAAATTGCGCCTAGCTCAAGTAAATAATTGAGGGATTCTATCTGTTCTTCAAAGGTCATTTCGGGATCGAAGGCGGAAAGCTCTTCTTTGAGTTTTTGGCGGCGTTTGCTACGAATGAGTTCAATAAATGCACCCACTTCCGCTTCCGCTTTACGCGGGGCAAAAAACGTAAGGTCTTTTTGTCCTCCCGTGAGCGTAAACCGCCGATAAATTTGGTATTGAAACGTCCAATAAACGCACATCAGGAGGAAAAACCAAAATACTAACATCATCACACCTAACGCCTTTGTGCCTAGCTCAATGGTACTGCCTTCGGTGAGGTTTTCCATTACTATCTGATAGACCATCGGAGTCATCAGGGCAATGAGCGCAGTTAGCCATGTGAGGTTTAAAAAGCCGATGTTGGACTTTTCGAGGCGTAAATCCAGCCCTAGCTCATGGTAGTTAGCTTCCCACTCTTCCTTTCGGAATGCCCACTTCTGACGAACGACCAATTTGTATTCTCCCAAAATAAACTCCTTAGAAGCAAAAAAATAACGTTGTTTGAGTACATTTTTCATCGTGAAAACTATACGTAAAATACGAGGGTTTGGTTCCTGGTAGGATACTCTTTTTTATTTGAATAGAGAAGCCGCGTCATTTAAAGCCTTAAACTTCGACGTATCACCTCCTTTAGGTTCTCAATCGACTGCGGAACGAATGTTTCCCCCATCAGTTTTTCGTAAAGTTCCTGATAACGTCCTGAGATCATTTGTACGACCTCGTCTGTCATTTCGGGGACTTGCTCTCCGTCTTTCCCCTGAAAGCCGTTTTCCATCAACCACTCGCGTACAAACTCTTTGGAAAGTTGCTTTTGCGCTTTTCCTGCCGCTTGTCGCTCGGCATAGCCTTCGGCATAAAAATACCGCGAAGAGTCGGGCGTATGAATTTCGTCCATGAGCATCAACTCGTTTGCATGGTATCCAAACTCATATTTAGTATCTACGAGAATTAGCCCGCGTTGGGCAGCCAGTTCTGTACCCCGGGCAAAGAGTTTTCGTGTGATTTCTTCTAGTTTTTGCCACGCTGTCTCCGTCAGAATGCCTTTTTCCAAAATTTCAGCTTTAGAAATATCTTCGTCGTGTCCTTCTTCGGCTTTTGTGGCTGGTGTGATGATTGGTTCTGGAAAACGGTCATGTTCTTTCATGCCTTCGGGTAAAGGAACACCACAAAGCTCCCGTTTTCCACTTTTGTAGGTGCGCCAAGCGTGCCCTGTCAGGTATCCACGGATGACAAACTCTAAAGGAATAGCCTTACATTTTTTGCCGATGCTGACGTTTGGATGCGGCGAACGCTCAAGCCAGTTGGGAACGACGTCTTGCGTTTGTTCTAAAAAGTGTTTGGCGATAGTATTCAGAATCTGTCCTTTGTAGGGGATGGCACGGGGAAGAATCACATCAAAAGCAGAGATACGGTCTGAGGCTACCATCAGGAGGCGACCGTCTTTGAGGGAGTAAACATCCCGAACTTTGCCGCGATATAATTCGGCATCTAAGTTAAGCTGTGTGGCGGTAAGTGTTTGCATACGCAAGTTTAGGTAAAAATTTGCTGGGTCGGAATTTCTATCGTTCCCAAGGGCAGCATAGCGTTAATTAAAGAGACTTTTTTGTACGCCCAAATATCGTCCTTTCGGATTTTTATTATTTGTACTTTTCCAAGATCAAGTAAATGTTTCCTACGGACACCATTCAATAAAGGTGTATCGGGTACGAACGCCTTTCCGTCTTTCCAAAAAACAGTATTTGCGTAGTAGGAATCGGTGACAAAGCCATCACGAATCAGGAGGACATCATCGGCATTTTTCCGTTTCTTGAAAGCGTTGTCCAGCACACTTCGGGCTGCATATTTGAAGGAATAGTCATACTCCGAAGGTAAATCGATGGTTTGTAGTGAACTGATAGGACGAACGACGTAGGGAAGTATATCCAAACGCTCTACCGTTAAGCCATAGACGATACGGATTTTAAAAAGCCCTTTTTGTGGGAGGTGCTCACTTTCGAGGAGTTGCTTGAGTGAAAAAGGGTTTTTGTTCCCGAGTTTCGGTGAGGACATCGAAACAGGATGGACTGCTGTTGTTGGTGTCCTCATTGACGGCTTTTTAGCCTCACTCATCGTTGTTGGTGTTCCCACCAACGACTTCCTAAACTCCCGAAACGTTTGATTTACACGACTTTGATGATAGTCAAGCAACGGAAGTTGACCATTTTCGAGGCGGATACTTTCAAGAAATCGGTACATATACTTTTTGGATCATTTCTTCGTATTCGGCTTTGAAGTCACTTTGTGCGGTGATGCCGCCCCCGCTTCGGAAGTATAAGCCGTCCTCAGTTTTTTCAAGATAACGGATCAAAACGGCACTTTTGAGTGTCTTGCCATCGAAAATTCCGAATACTCCCGTAAAGTAGCCCCGCTTTTCTTTTTCGGTCTCTCGGATGATCGAAAGGGTCTTCTTTTTGGGCGCACCACTGATAGATCCAGCAGGTAAAAGCTGATTGAATAAGTCGCCAAAATTAGTTGTAAACTCAGCCTTTAGTTTTCCTGTCACTTTAGAGCTTACCTGCAAAAGCCCTCCTTCTTCGTTTTGTACTTTTTCAAGATAACGATATTGCTTTACCCGTACTTGTGTAGCGACTAAACTGAGGTCATTTCTGAGCAAGTCAACGATAGTGGCGTGTTCAGCCGCTTCTTTGGGGTCTGTCAAAATACGTTGGGTAGCATCAGGAAGATTAGCGCGGATGGTGCCTTTCATCGGGAAGGTAGCGATTTGCCCTTCGGAAATCGTTACGAAAGGTTCGGGCGAGAAACTCACAAACTGATCCCGAACGTACAGTTTAAACCGTGCCTTGCCTAAGTGAAAAAGCTCCTCTAGCGTATGGCTACTCTCGATTTTGGTTTTATCCGTGAGGTTAATCAAATAGGTGTTCCCAAAACAAAGTTCAGCTTGCACTTTTTTGAACTTTTCGGCATACTGAGCGAGTGAAACGGGACTTTTCTGAAAGTGCAGCTTTTTAGTTGAGTACATCGGGTGCTCGTAATTTTTTATTTCCTCTACATCGAAGTAGATTCCACGTTCGTATGCTTCCGTAAGTGGACAGGCAAAGGGTTGCTCTCCTTCAAAATCCCAGAGGAAAAAGTACGGCATTTGTTTTGCCGTCCATGCGTTTATCTGTTCCGTTACCAGCCCCATGTACCTTCGCCGCCCTTGAACGGCCCTGCCAAATCTTTAGTAATCCAACCGCCATAAAACTGCCCCTCTTGTGGAGTCACTTTTTCGTCATCGACGAAACAGGCTTCCATTTTTCCTGCATAAAAGGCGATGTGTCCCTGCAAATTGGGGTATTTCGGCGATGGGTCGGGATAGTACCAGGCGGCTTGCGTTGCGATTTGGTCGCCTACCTTAATATCATAATATTTGGCGCGTCCCTTAAATTCACAAAAGCTGGTATTCCCCGAAAAAACCAGAAACTCTTGCTCTACCGCCGTGATGGGCAAGTAATAAGTCGGCGGATGACTGGTTTCCAGCATCCGAAGAGCTTGGTTGGTATCCGCAATGATCTTTCCCGCAAACACAATGCGGACATGCTTGGAAGTGGATTCAAGACGTGGGGGACGTGGAAAATCCCATACGGATTCCTGTCCTGGTAGTGGTTTTTCAATTTTAGGTCTCATGGGCTATAAAATGGATATGAGCGGTTTTTGTTTACCTCACTAAAATAAGTTGTATACGTATTTTGTGAATAGAAAAAAATAACCCCGTCAGTCCTCAAAAAACTAACAGGGTTAACGTTGAACAGAGAAAAATACTACTAGAAATCCTCATCCAAAGAGAAACGCGGCTTATCGTCTTCGCTCTTTTCTCCGCTGTTAAGCACACCTGCTTTCTGGTATTCGCTGACACGCTTCTCGAAGAAGTTGGTCTTGCCTTGCAACGAAATCATATCCATGAACGGGAAGGGGTTAGTTGCACCATAATGTTTTGGTAATCCTAGCTCTCCCAAAAGACGGTCTGCCACAAACTCAATGTACTGATTCATCAAGTTGGCGTTCATGCCAATCAAGCCCACAGGTAATGCGTCGGTCACAAACTCTTGCTCAATGGTGACTGCCTCGGTGATAATCTGGAGGATACGCTCATCAGGAAGTTTGTTGCGAAGGTGTTTGGTGTAAAGAAGGCAGGCAAAGTCACAGTGCAGGCCCTCGTCACGGGAGATCAGCTCGTTAGAAAAACTCAAACCGGGCATCAACCCACGTTTCTTGAGCCAGAAAATAGAACAGAAACTCCCGGAAAAGAAAATTCCCTCTACGGCAGCAAAGGCAATCAAACGATCGGCAAAGTTGTCGCTTTCGATCCAACGCAATGCCCAATCCGCTTTTTTCTTTACACAGTCAATCGTTTCGATGGCGTTAAAAAGACGCTTTTTTTCTTCGTTATTTTTGATGTAGGTATCAATCAGGAGTGAGTATGTCTCCGAGTGGATGTTCTCCATCATAATTTGGAATCCGTAGAAAAACTTTGCTTCGGCCACCTGCACCTCACGCACAAAGTTTTCGGCTAGGTTTTCGTTTACGATGCCATCACTAGCGGCAAAAAACGCAAGTACGTGCGAGATAAAGTGACGTTCTCCGTCGTTGAGATTCACCCAGTCTTTGAGGTCTGCCGAGAGGTCAATTTCTTCGGCAGTCCAGAAGCTGGCCTCGGCTTTTTTATACATCTGCCAGATGTCGTCATGTTGGATGGGAAAAATGACAAAGCGTTTATTGTCCTCCTGCAACAGAGGTTCTTCAAGAAGTTCTGCAGTTTGCATAGAAATGTTGAAATTATGCGATAAAATAAAAATCTAATTATGTAGCAAAGACGATAGGAAAAGTTCTTGAATCAACGCCACGACGAAAAAATTTGTTCCTGCAATTTTGTGGATAACTCTTCGTACTTCGCAAAAGCGTGGGTCAGGAAAAGTCTATCCACCAGTACGTATTCATAAATGAGGCTTTTTAGCCCCCGAGATGAGATCAACCAACACAAAGGAATTTCAAATCCGCTAGACAAACAAAACTCGTTACTTTTCACTTTAGCGTCTATGAAAAATAAATTCGTACTCATTACGGGAGCAAATTCAGGCATCGGAAAAGAGACTGCTCGTGAGCTGGCTAAAAGAGGCGCGAGAGTTGGCATGATCTGCCGAAATCAGGCGCGTGCAAACGCCGCCCGAACGGAAATTTTGACACAAAATCCTGAATTGCAGCTCGAAATTTACCTTTGTAACTTGGCTTCGTTGGAGGACGTTCGTCAGACAGCCACTACAATCAATGAAGCCGAGGAAAAAGTTGACGTGTTGGTTAATAATGCGGGCTTGTTCACGGCGGACTATCGCCAGACTAGCGATGGACACGAAATGCAGTTTGGCGTAAACCATCTTGCCCATTTTTTGCTCACTACGCTACTGCTAGACAAGCTAAAAGCTGCTCCTCAAGGGCGCGTAATTAACGTGTCCTCCATCGCCCACTTCTTTTTCGAACAGATGCGGGGAAAGACGTCCATGAGCCCGCGCTGGAGAATGATAAAG
>CAZNAK010000149.1:0-2487 GCA_964570645.1 uncultured Cytophagales bacterium
TCTTCGACCTGAAAATACTGCTCAGGCGTGACGAAAAGCGGCGTTTGGATGGTTTCAATGACTTTGGATTCCATAATGTCTAAAAAATATCTTTGTAAATAGCATCCAGTGTCAAGGTAACTTCTACGGAGCTTACAGGCAACTCGCCCTCCCGAAAAATAGCATATTCCCAGCGTTCGTTTTCTAGCCTTCGGTAGCGTTCGACTTTCATTGTATCCTGCCAAACTAAAAAGTATTCTTGCAGACTCTCGATGTTGAGGTATTCTTCACGCTTTTCGTTTTGGTCTTTTTCGGCGGTGGAGTCGGATAACACCTCGAAGATGGCGATGGGATTCACAAGGCGATCTTCCATAAAGGATTGCTCTCCCTTTTTCGGTGAAACCGTTACGTCAGGGATACGGTATTTACCTGTTAACGAGATATAGATTTTAGGGTCTTGAGCATACGTACGAAACCGTTCACCGAGTTCAGATAGTAAATGTAGATTACCTTGGATGTTGAATATAATGTCACCGTGTATTTGCGTTGCCATGGGAAATTCAAAGTTTAGGATATTTTCATCAAATTCAGGATTGAGAAGTTCGCGTACCACCCAGTCGGGTAAGGGCGTACTGCCTTCTTTGGGGATGATTTTTCCGTTGGCATATTCAAGTTTGACTTCTACGCGTTCTTCGACCTGAAAATACTGCTCAGGCGTGACGAAAAGCGGCGTTTGGATGGTTTTGGTTTCCATAGGCAAGAAAAAAACTGAGCTCCAATATAACACTTTAGATAGCCTTTAGATAAAATTGCTCTGAATAAAATTACGGTAGCACAGATAGCCGCTTTACCTTGCCCGTCTCATAAATAATTTTGAAGCCCTCACAAAAAGACTGTATCTTCGACTTTCTAAACTAGCCTACCTATGGAAGTCACTTTTGATACAGCAAAACAACTTGGCTTATTGGAGTCTGAGTTTGAGTCAATTAAAAAAATCTTAGGACGTACCCCTAATTTTACCGAACTAAGCATCTTCTCGGTGATGTGGTCGGAGCATTGTAGCTACAAAAACTCTATCGTCTGGCTCAAAAAACTCCCTAAATCCTCGCTGCGTATGCTCGCCGAGGCAGGTACCGAAAATGCAGGCTTAGTAGATATTGGAGACGGACTCGCTTGTAGTTTCAAAATTGAATCACATAACCATCCCTCTGCCATCGAACCCTATCAAGGGGCGGCAACGGGTGTAGGCGGCATCAACCGCGATATTTTTTCGATGGGCGCACGCCCCATTGCGCAACTCAACTCACTTCGCTTCGGGAATTTGAACCTTCCGCGCACACGGCACCTGCTACGAGGCGTAGTCAAAGGAATTGGGGATTATGGAAACGCCTTTGGTGTCCCGACAGTAGGTGGCGAGATCTATTTTGATGATTGTTACAATGTCAACCCACTCGTTAATGCGTTTTCGGCAGGAATCGTAGAGACGGATAAAATTGCCACAGCCACTTCGAAGGGTGTCGGAAACCCCGTCTTTATTGTAGGCTCTGCAACGGGTAAGGACGGCATTCATGGAGCAACTTTCGCTTCTGAAGACATCTCCGAAGACAGCGCAGACAAATTGCCCGCCGTTCAGGTAGGGGATCCTTTTCAGGAAAAACTCCTACTCGAAGCGACGCTTGAAGCCATCGCCACAGGGTACATCGTAGGTGTGCAGGACATGGGAGCCGCAGGAATCACTTGCTCTACCTCCGAAATGAGCGCGAAAGGCAACTGTGGAATGAAAGTCTGGCTCGACAAAGTCCCAACACGACAAGCGAACATGAAACCGTTTGAAATTCTGCTCTCTGAGTCGCAGGAACGAATGCTGTTCGTCGTCGAAAAAGGGAAAGAGGCAGCCGTGGAAGCGGTGTTCAAAAAATGGGATTTAAACTGTGAACAAATCGGTGAGGTCACTGAGGGCGGAACGCTTGAATATTACCAGCACAACGAGCTTGTCGCGGAAGTACCCGCAGAGCCACTCGTTTTGGGAGGCGGCGCACCTGTTTATCGTCGAGACTACCGGGAGCCGAAGTATTATCAGGAGTACCAAAAGTTTAACATCAATCAGGTGGAAAAACCTGAAGATTACGCCGAGGTCGCGCAGTTCTTACTACAACACCCTAACATTGCCTCACGAGGCTGGGTGTACGAGCAGTATGACTCAATGGTAGGCACCTCCAATGCGAGTACTAACGCCCCATCGGATGCAGCGGTAGTCAACGTACAGGGAACGGATAAATTCTTGGTGATGAGTCTCGACTGCAACAGCCGTTATGTTTATGCCGACCCCGAAAAAGGAGCAGCCATTGCCGTCTCGGAGTCGGCACGAAACGTAGTTTGCTCGGGTGGCGAACCCGTAGCGATCACGAACTGTCTCAACTTTGGAAACCCTTACGTCCCTGAGGTGTACTGGCACTTTGTGAGCGCGATCAAAGGGCACAATTGCTCTCCGTCTCCTGCATCATTTCC
>CAZNAK010000149.1:2497-6171 GCA_964570645.1 uncultured Cytophagales bacterium
GAGGCTCTTCAAACCCCCGTGACGGGCGGAAATGTAAGTTTTTACAACCAGTCCTCCGACGAAGGCCCTGTTTTTCCTACGCCTACTATCGGAATGTTGGGTTTGATGGAAGGTATTGAGAACCGCATGACACTAGACTTTAAAAACGAAGGTGATCTTATCTTTTTAGTCGGTGAACCAAAAAATGATATTTCTTCCTCAGAATACCTGTACTCTTTCCATCACGTAAAAGGCTCCCCTACCCCGCATTTTGAAATGGAAACAGAAGTCAAGCTACAACAGGATATTCTAGCATTGATTCGGGCGGGCGTGTTAGAGTCTGCCCACGATATTTCGGATGGCGGTCTCTGGATCAGTCTATTTGAGTCCGCGAAAACAGGCAATAAGGGCTTCTCGGTCAACCAGACACAGCAAGAAATCCGTAAGGACGCATTCTGGTTTGGCGAGGCACAAAGTCGCGTTGTGGTCAGCGTCTCCGCCTCACAAAAAGACGCGTTTTTATCGCTGGTCAACGAACGTAAAATGATTGTTTCAGAACTTGGCACGGTGAGTAACACGCAAGACCTCATGGTAGATGAGGAAAGCTGGGGAACACTTCCAGAGCTCAGCCGCTTATACGATGAGGCATTGAAAGGGCATTTGGAAGACTAAAAAAATCCGCATGTACGCCCCTGTTTTAAACTCATCCTCCTTTTTCTTATGTTCGGTTTATGAAAAAAACGGAAGCCTTCCTAGAACTTGTTGCAGTCCTGCTGGGCTTGGTATTGTTAAATATTCTGGCAGGAATGTTTGTGATTCGCTGGGATTTGACCGAAGATAAGCGTTACACTCTGGCAGCGGCCAGCCAAAATATCTTAGAGGACTTGCCAGCACCTATTTTGGTAGAGGTCTATCTGGAGGGCGAACTAAATGCAGACTTTACGCGGTTACAACGCACGATTCGTGAAAAGTTAGAAGAATTTGCAGACGTATCGGACGGACAGGTGCAGTTTCAATTCCGAAATCCGACCGAAATGGCAAAGGAAGGCGAACAGCGTAACCGTTTTTTTCGTCAGCTCGCTCAACTAGGGATTCCTGCCACACAGGTCACACGGGAGGAAGCAGGAAAGGTTATTCAAGAGTTTGTCTTTCCGGGGGCGGTTCTGCGTTATGGAAACAAAGAAAAAGGGGTTTTGCTTCTGAAAGGCAATCAAGCTGCCTCACCCGAAGAAAAACTCAATCAATCTCTCGAAAACGTAGAATACGAGCTTATCACTGCGATTCAAGAACTCTCAAGTCCACAAAAACCCATAGTTGGCTTTGTACAGCACTTCGAGACCCTGCGCCCTATTGATACGTATTCGCTACGGCAGTCGCTGGGGAAAAAGTATATCTTAGAAAGTGTGCAGCTAGGTGAAAAGTCTCTCGAAAATCTTGATGCACTGATTTTGGCACAACCCAAAGCGCGACTTACGGAAGCAGCGCGATATCGCCTTGACCAGTACATCATGAATGGCGGAAAGGTGCTGTTTTTTGTAGACCCCGTACAGATGAACCTAGACAGCATCGCTACGGGCGGCGCGTATGCTTTCGGGCGTGACCTCAACCTTGAAGATATGTTGTTCCGCTACGGAATACGCCTTAATATTGACCTTGTACAAGACCAACTCTTGAAAGGATATATTCCCATCAACACGGGTAACTTTGGGCAACAGGCAAACCTTCAGCCCTTGCCCTGGGTGTATTACCCCATCCTGAATAAATTTGCCGAACACCCTATCACACGAAACTTAAATGCCGTTTATGCGCGTTTTGTTAGCTCTCTGGACACTGTCCCCGCTGGAGCAGTTCAAAAAAAACCGCTACTGTTTACTTCGCAGTACTCACGGATCAAAAAATGTCCTACGCTAGTGGACATCAACGAAATTCGACAATTAGGGCAGCGTCCCGAAGTCTTTAATCGTGCATTTGTACCCGTCGCTTACTTGCTGGAAGGCGAGTTCCGCTCACTGTACGACGGACGTTATCCACCTCGCCAGTTTGATCGGAGTACCTATCTGAACAAGAGCGTTCCGACCCGAATTTTGGTGTGTTCCGATGGCGATCTACCGCGTAACGAGATTAACCCCCGTAGTGGGCAGCCGCTACCTTTAGGGTTTGACCTGATTATGCAAGAGCAGTTTTCTAATCAGGAGTTTATTGAAAATGCACTGGCTTACCTCATTGATCCTGAGGGGGTGATTTCTTCGCGGAGTCAGGTTGTCAAGATGCGCCCTCTGGACAAACAGCGTATCCTTGAGGAGAAAACCTACTGGCAAGGGCTGAATTTGGTACTTCCTGTTTTATTTCTTGGAGGGCTTGGTGGCGTGTTACTTTGGTGGAGAAAGCGGAAATATGGAGGGCGTTAGAACAGCAACGTAAAGCCGTTCTGGTTAATAGCGTTGTATCTTTTAATTTCCGCCGTTGTTCTCGGTCTCCTGACCAACAACTTACTTTAGCTTGTTATGGGTGTCGCTTCGCTAAAAAAACCAACTAGGTGAGTTCTAACTCCCTACTTTTCAGATTCATAATCTGAGTATTTCCCCTGCTCTTCGAGGTTGCAAATCTGGAAGAGCGGGGCTAATGGGGACTGTGCGAGATTTGTAGTCCAGTCAAATGATCTCTAATAATCTCATATGTAGAGATTCACGGTTGTGAATCTTTTTATGATTTTAGACGCACAACAGTGCGTCTCTACAAGTCCGCAGTATTAAATTCCAAGTGATCAGACTACAAATTTCGAGTAGCGGGGGTACTAAACCTAAAAAAGTGCTGTAATACGGTTCACAGGTCTTGACGTTGAGCTATCAAAAGCTGCCTCCCTTTACTCCTCGTACGCCCAATCGACTTTTCCTTTCAGGTCTTTGAACACGATACCCGCCTGCTTTGCTTGCGCCCTAATTATATCCACACGTTCATAATCTTTAGCGGTCTTTGCTTCCTGATAAAAATCTAATAGGGTGTTTAAAAGAGGTTCTGCGCTTGGAAGCTCGTCTTTGAGTCCTAAAACGTCGTGTATAAAGTCCAAAACTGTTGCTTTAAGCAAATCGAAAGCCTCTGGTGTGAGTGCCGCAATAGGAAGCTGCCCTAAGTGAATGGTATTCACCTTTTTGAGTAGATTAAAAAGTCCTGCTAAGGCTTTTGCGGTGTTAAAATCGTCGTTCATTCCATGATAGACCGAAGCCGCACTTTTTTCAATTTGCTGGATCGCCTTTGTGTTCTTCTCCACAGCGTCGTCCGCTTGATACGTAAACGTTTGCAAAGCTCGCACACCATTAAATAACTTCTTATATCCCTTTTTAGCAGCTTGAAGAGCTTCCACAGACATATCCATCGTGCTAGCGTAGTGCGTTTGCAACATAAAAAACCGATATACCATCGGGCTGTACGCTTGGTCGAGAAGTTCGTGATCTCCACTAAAAAGCTCGGCAGGTAGAATTGAATTACCCAACGACTTGCTCATCTTTTGACCGTTAAGCGTCAACATATTGGTGTGCATCCAATATCGCACCGGGGAGGTTCCGTTTGCCCCCGTACACTGTGCAATCTCACACTCGTGATGTGGGAACTGCAAGTCCATCCCGCCACCATGAATATCAAAGGTCTGCCCCAGATACTTACTACTCATCACAGAACACTCTAGGTGCCAGCCTGGA
>CAZNAK010000150.1:0-1986 GCA_964570645.1 uncultured Cytophagales bacterium
CAACGACTCTAACGCATTTTTCGCTTTCGGAAACGTACGACTGATCTGCCGCCTTATCGACGAGCGTTTCCCAGACTACGAAAACGTAATTCCGAAAGAGAACGACAAGAAAATGGCATTAGCCAGCAGCTCGCTGCTTTCTACCCTAAAACGAATTGTCATTTATGCCAACAAAGCAACAAATCAGGTACGCTTTAGTGTGAGTTCGGATATGCTAAAAGTATCTGCCGAAGATCTGGACTTCTCTAACGAAGCCAACGAAACCCTAACCTGTGACTACGACGGTGAGGAGTTTGAAATCGGTTTTAACGCTAAGTTTTTGATCGAGATGGCCACAAACCTCCATGCCGAGCAGGTGGTCTTCGAGATGTCCGCGCCAAACCGTGCCGCCCTACTGGTTTCTGCCGAGCAGCTCACTGAAAGCGAAGACGTGATGATGCTTGTCATGCCTGTCATGTTGAATAATTACTAATTTTTTTCCCGAACGACCACAAAGGCTTCATCCCGATAATCCTCTATGAGGCTTTTGTGGTCTAATTTATTTCACATCATACCCACTAAACTCTTTTTGCTATGCGACACGCTGCCATTACTGGGATTCACGGATATGTCCCAGACTATGTACTAACTAACGAAGAGCTTTCCACAATGGTCGATACTAACGACGAGTGGATTACAACCCGCACAGGGATCAAAGAACGCCGAATCTTGAAAGGAGAAGGACAGGGAACTTCCGTGATGGGCATCAAAGCAATTCAGGGACTACTCGAAAAAACAAATACTGATCCTAAGAGCGTCCAGGCAGTCATTTGCTGTACAACGACTTCAGATATGTCGTTCCCACAGACGGCCAATTTAATTTCTTATGCTGCGGGCATGACCGAAGCCTTTGGCTTTGATATGAACGCCGCCTGTTCGACGTTTATGTACGGTACGACGCTTGCCGCCCAAATGATCGAGTCTGGACGATACGATAAAATAGTCGTATTGGGAGCTGATAAAATGTCTTCCATCATTGACTACACCGACCGGACTACCTGTGTGATCTTTGGAGACGGAGCTGGGGCTATTTTGGTCGAACCTAGCGAAGACCCCGAGTTGGGAGTCCGCGATTTTGTCCTCAAGTCGGATGGCTCAGGGGCAGAACACCTGTACATGAAAGCAGGCGGAAGCCGCTACCCATCAACGGCAGAGACCGTTGCCAACCGCGAACACCGCGTCATACAACACGGAAAGCCTGTTTTTAAAGCTGCCGTCAAAAACATGGCTGACATCACGCTCGAAATCATGGAGCGCAACCAACTCACGGGAGATGATGTAGATTGGCTCGTCCCGCATCAAGCAAACCTTCGCATTATGAGCGCGACCGCCAACCGTATGGGTATCCGCGAGGATCAAGTGATGGTTAATATCCAAAAATATGGCAACACCACCAATGGTACCATCCCACTTTGCCTCTGGGAATACGAAAATCAACTCAAAAAAGGCGATACCTTGGTATGGGCGGCCTTTGGCGGAGGGTTCACATGGGGAAGTGTGTACGTCAAGTGGGCCTACGATGGACAGTAAGCTGTGCGTAAAGATATTACCCCATCAACTACTGCACAGAAACAAGCCCGTTACCGAAGTTTCTTGACCATATACGCACATTCTGAAAGCGATTTAAAGCCGAACGTACGTTAATCGGTGAATATTGCGTTTTTTCGATAGGATTTATTTAGTTTTACCGTCAAAAAAAGGGGTATGCAGTTTTCCGTTGAGCAAATTGCCCAACTTGTCGGCGGAGTCGTCGAAGGTGATGGCAGTCGAATGATCCACACCGTAGCTAAAATTCAGGAGGGTGAAGTGGGGGCTATTAGCTTTTTGGCTAACCCAAAGTACGAGCCCTACATTTACAAAACGGCTTCTTCTGTGGTCTTGGTCAGTACTGCATTTGAGGCACGTGAGCCCATTGCGGCAAGTCTGATTCGCGTAGAAGACCCCTAT
>CAZNAK010000150.1:1996-6128 GCA_964570645.1 uncultured Cytophagales bacterium
TCCTACTAGAAGAGTACGACAAGCTCAAAAAGTCAATGAAAGTTGGTGTTGAGCAGCCCTCGTTTGTAGCAGACTCTGTTAATGTGCCCGAAGATGTGTTCATTGGTGCTTTTGCCTACGTTGGTGAGAACGTACAGCTAGCCTCAGGGGTAAAAATTTACCCGCACGCATATGTGGGTGAAGGAACAACACTTGGTCAGGATACCATTATTTATGCGGGTGCAAAAATCTACCCTGATACAGAAATTGGTAAAAACTGCGTCATTCATGCAGGTGCGGTAGTAGGGAGCGATGGCTTTGGGTTTGCGCCACAAGATGACGGCTCTTATAAAACTGTTCCGCAACTCGGCAATGTCATCCTTGAAGATTACGTGAGCATTGGTGCCAACACCACCGTGGACTGCGCCACAATGGGTAGTACACTCATCGAGTCAGGGGTAAAGATTGATAACTTGGTACAGATTGCCCATAATGTAATCATTCGTAAAAATACCGTGATTGCAGCACAGACAGGTATTTCTGGCTCTACCGAGGTAGGTGAGCAGTGCGTTTTGGCAGGACAGGTAGGACTAGTAGGGCACATCAAGATTGGAGACAAAACCACCATCGGTGCGCAAACAGGCGTAACCAAGTCACACGAAGAGGGGAATCAAATGTTACTGGGAAGCCCAGCTTACAACATTCGTCAGACCACACGGATTCTGGCCGTATCGCGCCAGCTTCCAGACCTCAAACGGCGTTTGGATAAGCTAGAAAAGCAAATGAAAAAAGACGAATAAACGATTTTCATCGATCAGATGTTGTAATATGGAGGAATATTTGCATTTTTACTATTACTCCTAGCCTACCTAAGTTTCTTACCAATGTTGCGTGATATTCTCTAAAAATTCAACGCAATAACTTACTTAAGCGTCTGAGTATGAAGTATTTTATAGCCTCTCTCGTATTTTTTATTTTGACAGTGGATGGGCATGCCCAGTTTATTCCTGACGAAGACCCTATGAAAAGTCCGCTAGGGTGGCAGGAGTTGCAATCCAATCCGAGCGATAAAGCCTCATGGGAAAAATACATGGGTAAAAAATGGAAGGACTTCACCTACAAAGAAGCTATTCAAGTAAAAATACTCAAGCAGCGCCTTCGCTTGCGGCAGCGCGAAGAGGAAAAACGTGAAGATGAGGTTTTTGCAAAAAATAGTCCGACAGAGGAGGAAACTATACCCAAGGAAACACCATCAACCACCAAAACATCCACTGAAGCCACTGAGGTCAGCACAGTAGATCGTGAACCACTGACAGAAGCAGAACGCTATCGGCAAATTCTCAAAAAGGAGTCCGTTCAACGTTTCATTACACAGCTCGACGACGTGTACAAGGAAGAGCCTGAGGATATGTAGGAGCTTTTCAAAGAAGCCTACGAAAGCATTATCATCATCGAAGACTACTACGCTGAGGCGTTTGAGCAGCTTGGTGTGACCTACACGTACTATACTGACAAATATCCACGCGGCGGATACAGTGAGATGCGTTGGCTTGATGACCAACGCAAACGCCTGCGAGCCGTAAAAGAAGAGGAGCTTAAACGACTCAAGAAACAGTTTCTGGAGGAGCAACTTCGGAAAAACGGATAGTGCCGGAACGTCTTTTTGCAGGCATAAAACGTCAATTCATCGTCGCTTTCGGTACGCCAATCAGATAAATCACGGTTCCGAACTGATGACGTGCTTTTCCTATTTCCCAGTCGTAACTTTTGTGTTCGCTTAGGTCTTTTACCATCGCTCGTAAACGCTTGGGCGTATAAAGCCGTAGCACCGACACCCAGCCGTCCCAGAGCGTAAAAAATGGGATTAACGGGATCAAATACGTAAAAATCAATCGACTCCATCGGAAAGGACGGATAAAAGGCGTAACCAAAAACATCAAAACGGTTAAGGCAAACGTATTTAACACGATATGCAAAACGGACTTATCCAAAGGTTCAAAAATCCCCACAGGGCACTTTCGCTGCACCGCTTCTTGCAAAAAGTTACGAGCAGCATCGGGCTTTAGGTGATGAAAACCATTAAAAATCGTCCAGAAACCCTCGGTGAAAGCTTCGGGTACTTTTCTTACATCAATGGGCTGTGTAGTAAAGCTAATTTTATCCTGACTTTGCATGGCTACGTGCTGAAAAGCAGGTAGATTAGGGTATAAGTCGCTGAGCTGTGCCGAGAAGTCGAGTGCAGGAAACTGTTCCTTGAGATGTCTTTGTACCAGTAGCATCGAACCGCCGCCACCAGAACAAAAATCCATCAAGTGCGACGTTTTTGCTCTTTCCATTGCTCCACCTAGCTTCGGAATTACCGCCCGAAAGACATCGAACGTTTCCATCAAGAAGCGTAGGTAATCTGTCTGCGCTTCGCGGATCAGGTCGGGATACCACGAAAAGTCTTCCCATTCAAATAAGTGTAGGCGCATATTTTACTAATGCATCACATAATCTGCAATTAAGCGATCCTTAAGTTTTTGCACCCCTAGCGTCGCTTTTTCTGGGATTACATGGACATTTGGGTAGTGTGACATATCGGGTGCATTCGGATCAATAAGATATTTTTTCGCCTTGCTCGGTACGTAGTCAATTAGCCCGGCAGCAGGATATACCTGCATAGAAGTACCCACTATCACAAAAATATCGGCACTCATACACTCGTAGGCCGCCTTCTCGATCATGGGTACTGACTCCCCAAACCAAACGATGTGCGGGCGCATCTGGCTACCCTCAGGGCACAAGTCGCCGTCTTCGATCACTTTTCCTTTTGGAATGTCAATGATATAATTTTCGTTAATGCCACTACGCGCCTTCGTAAGCTGGCCGTGCAGGTGTAGGACATTTGTAGAACCACCGCGCTCGTGCAGGTTATCTACGTTCTGCGTAATCACTACTACGTCGAAATATTCTTCCAACGAGGCAACGACTTTATGCGCCTTATTAGGTTTTGCTTTTCTTGCGTCTTGTAGTCGTTGTCCATAAAAGCGCAATACCAGCTTGTAATCACGCTTCCATGCCTCGGGCGTTGCTACCTCATGAACGTCATGTCCCTCCCAAAGTCCACCAGCATCCCTAAAAGTTAATAAACCGCTTTCGGCACTAATTCCTGCCCCCGAAAGAATGACAATCTTCTGCATATTATGTTTGACTTTTCTGAATCGGAAGATATTCATTTTACGAGAATTTTACTGCATAAGTTCCGTTTTTTGCCTTGATCTACCGAACTTTGCGTTTCGTTTTAGCGTTTTGCCCACAAATCCAAGTTCTTATGGTAAAAATTGGAAAAGTTGAATTAGGAGAGTTTCCATTGCTGCTTGCCCCGATGGAAGATGTCAGTGATCCTCCATTTCGTGCAGTTTGTAAAGAGCACGGGGCAGATATGCTTTACACAGAGTTTATTTCGGTTGAGGGGTTGATCCGCGACGCAGAGCAGAGCGTACAAAAACTTGATATTTATGAATACGAACGTCCTATCGGTATCCAAATTTTTGGTGCCAACCTAGACTCCATGCTCACCGCAGCGGACATTGTGGAACGTGCGCAACCCGAACTTCTCGACATCAACTTTGGGTGCCCCGTCAAAAAAGTGACCTGTAAAGGTGCAGGAGCCGCAATTTTGCAGGATTTACCAAAAATGCAACGACTTGCAGGGGAAATTGTTAAGCGAACCAACATCCCCGTAACCGTAAAAACGCGCTTGGGCTGGGACCACAAAACAATCAAAATCCGTGAGGTAGCGCACCGACTCCAAGACGTGGGCGTACAAGCGCTAAGCATCCACGGACGTACGCGCAAGCAGATGTATAAAGGTACGGCCAACTGGGACTACATTGCAGAAGTCAAAAATGATCCTGCCATCACGATGCCGATTTTTGGAAACGGTGATGTGGGTAATCCAAAGATGGCCAAAGAATACCGCGATAAATACGGTGTGGATGGCATTATGATTGGGCGTGGCGCGATTGGCTATCCGTGGGTATTTCGTGAGATCAAACATTACTTTAAAACAGGTGAGGTGCTTCTCCCGCCTACGCTTAAGGAGCGGATTGAAACCTGTAAAAAACACTTTGCCTTTTCGATAGAATGGAAAGGAGATAGACGCGGTATC
>CAZNAK010000151.1:0-6112 GCA_964570645.1 uncultured Cytophagales bacterium
TCACCAAAATATAGTTGGTGGTGTCCAAACCCTCCCTTTTTCGTAGCGAGTGCGCTATGTTCATCACCAAAAACGTCAGGTAGTAAAGCATGCCAAAGAGGTGTGCCACAAACGCATAATTGGAGATATTCATATCGTTCTTCAGTACCCAACTCCCAAAGATGAGCAAAGAAGCCGAAAAGGTCATCAAATTAAGTGTGCTCCATCTGCGGTAAAACGAAATGACCAAAAAGCCAATGTTTATCATCAGCAGGTAACCAAAGAAGAGGTAGTCGTTAGTTTCAGTCACGCTTACCAGCGAGGGCATAATGTATCCCCCCAGCATCCCAAAAGCGGCAATGGTGCGCCTTCCGTACGAAAGTGCCTGAATGACCGCAATCGTCGTGATGATGATGTTGATAAAAAAGGCGATAAGCTGTTCCCCGAAGTGAACTTTGCCATCGTCATGTAGGATAAAATCAAAGTAGAGATAGCCCGACAGGTAAGCCACAAAAATTCCGAAGCCCGAAGCCAACCCACTGATGGATTTATTGGTCTTCCGATAAAAATGCGAAAGAATAAAAAAGCCTGCTGAGGTCGCCAAACTAATCAGAATTTGCCCTTTCTCGTTGATGTGTCCCTCCTGAATGCCATAACGAACCAGTAAGATGACACCAATCAGTAAGGCAAAAAGACCCACAACCGCCGTAAGCCGTTCACTCAAAATGAAGGAAAGATCGGTCTGTACGTCGTCAAATATTTTTTGTAGCTGCTCACGATAGGTCGGCTCTAGCTTTGGTTTTCGGCGGGCGGCCAGTGCATTACCTTTAATTTCAGGATAGGTTTTTTCTTTGTCGGAGCCAAGTTCTAGTGTACCCGAATCGGTTTCGCCTAGCACTTCATCCTCTAAAAACATGGCTACTTCATGCTCGGGAACGTCCTCCCCTTTGATGGCTTCTGGCGGAATGACCTCGGGCAAACGCAGGTTTTTCTTTTCGTGTTCTTCCTCAAAGTACCTTTGAAAGACGTTAGCCCGTAACTCAAGATCGATGTCGCCGCGTGTCAGGTCACTTTCTTCCTCGAGTCGGCGGTAATATTCGTCACCTTTAATATCTGTGTATTGCTCACTTTCGTACCAGATGTCATCGCGTAACTCGTTGACATCATCCTTGAAAGTTTTGATGGTTTTTTTGAGGTCTTGCTCCTGTTGTGGCGTTATGGGCGTACCTTTCTTGCGCTTTTTCATCAGCAGGCTAGGAAAAAATTAGTTTGCAAGATACGTTTTTTGTAAAGGGAATGCAAAAGCAGAATTTACTAAAGAAGAGACCCCGCAGCAATCGTATCCCAGCCGACAATAAGAAGAATAGCCACCAGTGCCAGCCCAATTCCGAAAAAGTTGATGCGTGATAATTTTTCTCGGAAGAAAAAGACCGAAATAAGGGTCGAAAATATAATGACCAAGATGTTATACATCGGAAAAACAAACGCCCCGTCACCATCAAAATCCCGTAAGGTGACCAACATCAGATACACCGAAAAATAGTTAGGTATCCCCAGAGCGATCCCCCAAAGAATGCTTTTTTGCTTGACGCGGTGACCCTGAAAGTGCCGCACCAATAGCAGCATAGCCCCAACCAGACCCGCAACGCCAAATAAAAGTATGGAGAAAACAGCCTCAAAAGCAGCAGGAAGAATGCTGATAGACAGGTAGTTAAACGTAGTATCAATCGTTCCACTAATCAAAAACACATAAATCGGCAGCCAAACGGCACGTGCATCCAAGGCTTTCATCCCCGGGCGATAGGCCGCAAGCCCTACCGAAGCTAGTGCAAGCAGAGCGCCTAAATAATTACCAAACCCCCATGTACGCGCACTGATCTCAAAGACAAAAAGGCTAAATAAAGTGGGAATAAAGAAAGAAATACGACTTGCCAGCGTCGTAATGGCAATGCCCGCAATCTGGGTGGAGCGTGCAATGACGTAAAAGGTGGCAATAAAAAAACTTCCTACCACGACCCCAACCCAAAACCAGCTCGGCAAAGGGATAGGGATATTTTGAAATGGCGTGATCCCCACCGTCAAAAAGCCCGTTACGGCACAGGTCAGGTAGTTGAAAACGATGGCTTGGAACGTATTGACTTTATACTGACCAAATAATCGAAAAATGACAAAAACCGCCAGCAGGGCAAGCACCCAAAATGTAAAATGAACAAAAGACATAATGGGTGCAAAGATACAAGCTTAGTTGTTCTCTTTGTAGTTTATTTTTTGTGGACAAACCGAAAGTACATACCGCCCATCAGTGCCGTTACACCGACCCATGTCCAGTTGGTAGGTGCTTCGTCTGGGGAGTTGGAGGTTACAAGTGGGTCATCGGCTTTTTGGAGCAACTCCATCGTTTGAGGTTCTTGCTGGAGATAACGGTATTCGGGAGTGGGAGTGAAGGCGTAAGCAGCCCATACGAAGGTAAGTAGAAAAACAGTGATTAAACTGCGAAAAAAAGTAGTTTTCATAAACTAAAGGCATAACGTAAAAACTAAAACGGGGATAGTCGCCTTTAGGAGAGGAATTTTTGATAACAAAAAGACAGAAAGCGTGCCAGTTAATGTTTGATATGTGAGACTAGAAGCCGTTCGACAAACAATGGCTGAAAGTAGAACTTAGCGATTTACATATTTTATTCGCACTCGTAGAATATGCTTTATTTGAGTCTATAACGCGGTTTAAACTATGCCAAACAAGGGGACAGTTGTCGTATGGTTCTGGATAGAGGAATATAGAATGGGTGTACAAAAAAGCCACATGAATTTTCATGTGGCTTTTTTGGTGTGATGGCTAATCCTCGTCGTCTTCATCCTCGTCGTCTTCCTCAAAATGGTCGTCGATCGAAACAGGCGTGCCGTCCTCGTGGAAGAAGTCCTCTAGGGCTTCGAGTTTGTCTTCGGCTGCTACGAGCTTATCAAGCTGTCTGTCAATCTCATCCAGAATGTTCGCGTGTTCGCTAATGCCCGCAGGATGATTAAAGTAAATGTTAATCGTAGCAAGTGCCTCTTGCATTTGAGCTTCGTACCGCGCCTGTAAAGCCGCATACAATAGGTTCGTTTTCATGGTTTTATTGGTTTTGGTGAGGTTTAGAATCAAAGTACGGAGAATATTGGGTATTTTTTAATCTGACTCAACTTTTTATACGCTATTTTTACCCAGATGCCAGTCAGCCAGTTGCCAGTCCTCGTCGGGATCAATTTGGTAGTCAAACGGGAAAGGGTATTCTTCTTTTGCGATCACCTCTTGGATGATTTCGTTGGCCTCTTCGGGGTCATGAATCCGCCAGACCAACTCCACGGTTTTGTTCCACGTAACACGGCTCAGAAAGAGGGCATTCGGTGTATCCTGATCTGGATTTAGTTGCTCGTTAAGCCATTTTTCGTAGCGTCCAATCTCCTTTTGATCATCTGAGGTTGGTTGTCCGTCGTCCTGTGTTGTCTTTAATTCCAACAAAAACGAAAGTTGCCAGCCAAAAAGAAACTTATGGTCTAGGTTGGCTAGGGCGACATTTACGCGCGCCAGTCCCTTGTGTTCCTCGTGTAAGAACTCTGTGGTGACAAACTCGGGTTGTGGGAAGTTTACTTCGTATTCCATCGGTTTTTTTCTTGAAGTATCCCTACCGGCGGTTGGAAACCCTGGTAGTGGATGAGTCTTGAAAGTCAAGCTACTAGTAGGGTTTTCAATCTCTTCCAGAACTAATTAATACTAGCTTTCTTCTACCTCTAAGGCTGCTTCTGCTTTCTCGCGTTGGGTCAGTGCTCGAATCTTGATGCCTGCATAGGCAAAGAAAATACTCATAAACGGGCTAACGATATTGAAGAAGCAGTAGGGTGCATACGCGATTACGGGAACACCCAAAACCGTCGATTGCGTCGCCCCACAGGTATTCCAAGGAACAAGCACAGAGGTAACCGTGCCTGCGTCCTCAAGGGAACGGCTGAGGTTTTCGGGGGCAAGTCCGCGTTTGCGATATTCGTCGCGGAACATCCGTCCGGGGACAACGATGGCTAGGTATTGATCCGATGCCGTGACATTAAAAAATACGCACGTCCCGACCGTAGAGGCGACCAGCGATCCTGTGGAGTTAATCAGCCCGATAACCAGTTCCATGATGCGCTTCAGGAAGCCCGCTTGTTCCATCACTCCCCCAAAGACCATCGCGCAAACGATCAACCAAACTGTGTTGAGCATTCCCGCCATGCCTCCTGTGGAGAGTAGGTCGTTGATGGATGCGTTGGAAGTTGTAAAACTAATGTCGCCGTACATCGACTTGATAACGCCTGCGTACATCGCTGCCGCACCGCTAAAGGCACTCGCGTCGGTTCCTTCGCTTACTTGTTTGACCAAATCAGGTTGAAAAACTAGGGCAAACACCCCACCTACGACCGCGCCGATCAGAATGGCAGGCAAGGCAGGAACGCGTCTGACAATCAGGGCAATCACGCAGACGGGAACGAGAAATAGGACAGGTGTGATGTTAAATGTGGCATCAAGAGCAGCAAAAATAGACTCAATGTTTTCGGCATCGCCTTGGGTATCTTGTGTAAACCCGATGACTAAAAAAATGATGACCGCAATCGTGAAAGAAGGAATTGTGGTGAACATCATGTAGCGGATATGCGTAAACAAGTCCGTTCCTGCCATCGCGGGGGCAAGGTTGGTCGTATCCGAGAGGGGCGACATCTTATCGCCAAAATAAGCCCCCGAAATTACCGCACCGGCCACAAGTCCTTCAGGCATCCCGAGGGCTTTTCCGATCCCCAACAAGGCCACGCCGATTGTCGCAATCGTGGACCATGAGCTTCCTGTGGCTAAGGCCACCAATGCGCTCACCACACAGGCGGCGGCCAAGAATATCGAAGGATGAAGGATTTTGAGACCGTAGTAAATCATCGTAGGAACGGTTCCGCTCAACAGCCAAGTTCCCGCCAAAGAGCCAATCATCAAAAGAATCAGGATAGAAGGCATCGCGGATTGGATGCTTTCTACCACGCCATCAATCAAGTCACTCCACGTATGCCCTAACCGCAAAGCGAGAACCACCCCAAGGGCAGCCGCAAAAAGCAAAGCCATCTGGTTAGCCCCACTCAAGGTGTCATCACCGAAAAAGGTTACGTTGAGTCCCAGCAGGGTAATCAGTAAAAAAATAGGAAGGAAGGCAACTAGGAACGAAGGCTTTTGGAAATTAGTCATTTCAGGAGGGTATTTTTTCGGCCGTACAAGATACAGACTTTCCCGCGTTTTTTCTTGTCAGGCGATCAGAAAAATCCCTAAGCCGATAAGTCCTGCCACCAAAAATACAATGACCGCCAACACAATCACGACCTGTCCTAGGGCTTTAAGTACGCTTGGCTTTTCTCCTTGGCGTTTTGCGTAATGCTTTTCGAGGAGTTTTACGTTTTTGGTGTTTGCCTTGAAGCCTACGTCAATAATGTCACCCAAAACGGGGATCAGACCGACTACATAATCCAGTAAGATATTTCCGAGCATTTGCGCCAGTACTGCCCCACTCAACCCGTGTCGGATCATGGCCAGCACCAACGCCCCCGAGACCACCAGACCCGCCGAGTCGCCTGCTCCCGGAATAAGCCCGAGCAAAGCGTCCAGACCAAAGCGGATATTTGTTCCGGGGATGCCAATGGCTTCGTCCATCAGTCTGGCGATACGTTTGACGGAGGTAAACGCAGGAGGTGTTGTTTCTTCTTTTTGTTTTTGCATAAAAGCAAAACTAAAAACTTCTTTTTAGAAAGTATCCAAACCTTTTCTGCCTTTTGAGAGATGTAAAAACATGAACTCCGCAATTACACACGTACTTCCGTTAAGCTTTCCTTGGCAAACGCAAGACCCGTTTTTATTTTGTGTGCACCATCTTGATTTTTATCCCGAAGGAAACGGCGCTTTTGCTCCTGATCCACAACTCCTTCAAGGACGATCCTTGGGCAGCGACTTTGACAACAAACAGCCGTGGCGGATGTATCACGGGAGGACGGTTCCCGGCTTTCCGCATCACCCACATCGCGGGTTTGAGACCGTAACGGTAGCAAAGCGCGGTGTCATTGACCATGCCGACTCACTAGGGGCGGCGGGG
>CAZNAK010000152.1:0-4323 GCA_964570645.1 uncultured Cytophagales bacterium
CATTGCCGTCGATAATGAGTTTCCGTATAACGTGTATGGCGGTATGCAAGATAACGGTTCTTGGCGCGGGCCAAACCGTGTGTTCCGACGGGGCGGTATCCGAAATGGCTACTGGGAAGAACTTTATTTTGGCGACGGCTTTGATGCAATTCCTGACCCAAGTGACTCCCGCTACGGCTACGCGATGTCTCAGGGAGGATTTGTGGGGCGCGTAGATTTCAAAACGGGTGACTCTAGGCTGATTCGCCCCGTGCATCCCGAGGGAAAAGAATTACGCTTCAACTGGAATGCTCCCATTGCCGTTGATCCTTTCCACAAAACCACGATAGACTTCGGAAGTCAATATGTACATCGCAGCTTAGACCGTGGGGAGACTTGGGAAATCATTTCTCCAGACCTTACCACTAACGATGCTACCAAACAAAAGCAACTGGAGTCAGGTGGCTTGACTTACGACGTAACACAAGCCGAGAATTACACAACCTTAGTTTCGATTACGCCAAGCCCGCTGGACAAAAATACAATTTGGGTGGGTAGTGACGACGGGCGTTTACACCTGACACAAGACGGAGGCAAAACGTGGACAGACCTCTATGACCGCCTCCCCAATGCCCCCAAAGGCGGCTGGATTCCGCAAATCAAAGCATCAAAGCATGAGAAAGGGGAAGCTTTTGTGGTAGTCAACAATTACCGAAAAGGAGACTGGGGGATGTACGTTTATCATACCAAAGATTTTGGTAAGAAGTGGCGACGGATTACAGACCAAAAACTATTTGGGTACGCTACATCTTTCGTGCAGGACACCGAAAAAGCGGAACTTTACTTTTTGGGTACAGAGTTCGGTTTGTACGTAAGTGTGGACGCTGGCGCGCATTGGACCAAGTGGGAGAACGGTCTTCCGAGTGTCTCGATCAGTGACCTGGCGATTCAGGAAGAATACGGTGACCTCGTTATCGGGACATTTGGGCGGGCTGCCTTTGTGCTAGATGACATCCGGCCGCTCCGCGAGCTTACAGAAGAAAACCTACTCGATAAAACTATTCACCTTTTTGAACCACCGGTGGCTTACCAAGTCGTCGTGCGGCAGGCGGCAGGTACACGCTTTGCGGCAGAAGGCATGTACAAAGGTGAAAACCGTTCGTTTGGAGGACTTATCACATACGCAGTGCGTGAGGGTAAAAAAGAACCCTGGGAGGAAGAAGACAATAACTCCGAGGACGAGGCAAAAGAAACTAAAGCGACCGTCGAAATCATGGACGCTGAGGGCGAAACAATCCGTACATTTAAGGTCACACCAAAATCGGGTATTAACCGTATGACATGGCGGCTAGATCAGAAAGGTGTTCGGTTTCCGACACAGAAAAAACCCAAAAAAGAGGATAAGGAAGAAGGCGGGATGCCCATTTTACCCGGCGAATACACCGTCAAAATGAGCTACCAAAATGACACGAGCCAGACCAATATTAGCGTTCGACCAGACCCAAGGCTGGACAAAATGGCTATGGAAGACCGTCTAGCGGGGATTAAATTCATGCAAGACTTTATGGAGAATGTCGCCGTTGCCACCCAAGCCGCAGACCGACTTCGCGAAGCCAAAAAAGACCTCGCACTGGTGGAAGGTATGCTTGACTCTGAGCACGAGGCGCACAAAGAGGCGATAGATCTGGGAAAAGGTGCAAAAAAACGCGTGCAAGCACTCATGGAAAAACTAACGCCAAAAGAGGATGTACAGGGCATCTTCCGTGATCCCAATGTCCTTTCTGCACAGATGGGTACAGCAAGTTACTACCTAAGTTCGGCCGAGGGGCAGCCTAACAAGACACACCATGATCTGGTGAGCAAAGTAATGAGTGACCTTATGGCTTTTGTCGCTGAGGTAAATACTTTTTTTGCCGAAGACTGGAAAGCTTATCGCAAAGCTGTGGAAAAAGCAAATCCCTCGGTTTTTGATGCCGAGTATGAAGAGTTAAACGTAAAGCAGTAGTTTCAAAGCACCCTTATCCCTTTAGATAAATGAAGGGATTACATAACAGGAGAGGTCAAAAGAAGCCTAAGAGGAAAAAAGATTCTTGTTAGGCTTCTTTATTTTATCCTCCAACGACTTGTCTGATCCGAAAAAGCGTAGTATCTTTGCGACACTTTAACCGGAGGAATGGCAGAGCGGTCGAATGCGGCGGTCTTGAAAACCGTTGTACCGTGAGGTACCGGGGGTTCGAATCCCTCTTCCTCCGCATTTTTAAAGTAAATCTCAAATTATGTTCATCCCCTTTGAACACCTTCAAGACTCGGCACGTCTCTGGATCTACACGATTATCCGAGAATTAAACGAGCAAGAAGTCGAGCTTGTAGAACAAAAAATCGTTTCCTTTGTAGAACAATGGCAAACACACGGAAAGCCGTTGCGGGCTTCTGCAAAAGTAGAAGAGCAACGCTTTATCCTAATTGCCGTAGAAGATGACTATCAGTCGGCCAGTGGTTGCTCAATAGATGCTTCTGTTGGAGTACTTCGTGAGTTGGAGACAGAATTGCAAGTAGATATACTGAATCAAGGAAAGGTTACTTTTCAGAACACCCAGGGTGAAGCACAGATGAGTACCTTGCCCAATATCAAAAAACTCGTCGCCGAAGAGGTACTACAAAAAGAGTCACCAGTTTTTAATACCTTAGCTAAAACAAAAGGGGAATGGTTAACGCAACGTACACAGATGGCACACCAAACGTGGCTCAAACGCTACTTCTAGTATTCAGTCTGCTCTTTACTGGGCAAATCGCCTTCGGGCAAAGTCTTAAATTTACGACCACAGAACATGATTTTGGACGTATTCAGCTTGAAGCCTCACTCAAAAAACTATTCAACTTCCGAAATACCACCAATACTGCTGTCAGCATTATAAAGGTAGAATCCGATTGTGGCTGTGCGGTTGCCGATTACCCAAAGGTGTCGGTCTCGCCTAATCAGTACGAGGCAGTGACCGTTTCTTACCTCCCGTATAAATATGGAAAGTTCCAGAAGCGGTTTTTGATACATACCTCAGACGGCGGGCAACAATACCTGGTGATTAAAGGTGAAATCCTCCCTCCAGCTAAGCAAGCGCGTGACTTTCCGTTTCGTTTGGGTCCGTTCAAGGTGGAGAGCCGTCTTTTGAGCTTCGGTAAAATCACGAATGATAAACCCGTTACCAAGCGGTTTGAGTTGTTCAATCCTGCCGATAGCAATTTGGTGCTGACAGGAGAGATGACTTTACCGAGTCACCTGAAAGTATTTTTCGATACCTCGCACGTCGCCTACCCCAAAAGTATACTACCCATCTTTATCACCTATGATCCTAAAGTAAAAAACGACTTAGGGTTCGTAGCGGATCCTGTCGTCTTTCATGTACATACCGCTAATGGACTCCGCCCTGTACGCACCAAGGTTATTGCAACGATTGAAGAATATTTCCCACCGCTCACCGAGGAAATCCTTGCCGAAATGCCCGAGCTTTCTGTGGGTTATACGTCCGTCAATTTGGGAACGGTACGAAAAGGAGAAGTACGGATTTCACGATTTGTATTAGCCAACAAAGGTCCAAAACCTCTCCAGATCAGAAAAATAGAAACTGACGAAGGATGCGAAGTAGAAACGCCATTTTCTGAGTATTCAACCATCCTACCCAATGAGTCAATCTCTTTGCAGGTGCGTTTCAAAGACTTAGAGCAGACAGGAGGCGTGGTACGCTACCTGACGCTATTCACCAACGACCCGCGCCACAAGCGAGAAATGCTCGAAATTAAGGCTTATGTCAAATAATGGGCGCGTAGTATTACTTTTACTATTTTATGGTGTGATTAACGCTATTCACGCACAAACGCCAGATAGCATTGCAGTATATTTTTCGCCGCATCGTCCATTTATCTTTGAAGATCAGAATAAAGTAAAGGGCCTGGAGGTTGAGCTGATTCAGCTTTTTACGAACTTTTGTGCCGAAAAGCATGGTAAGGAGGTGAAGATTCAATGGGAAAAGACATTAGGACTTCGGCAGGTTGAGGAGCAACTTAGCAGTAACAAGGCTAACGTTTGGGGGGCTGGTGGGCTTTCGATTACCTCCGCACGGCAACAACGGTTTCATTTCTCGCCACCTTACATGCCCGACCTGGAAGTACTGGTTACACACGAAGAAGCGGGGATCTTTCAGGACTCTCTGACTTTTGTGAAAGCCCTACGGCGTGCGCGTTGGATTACCGTCCCTAACTCCACCCTAGAGCGTGGCTTTCTGGCTTTACAGGCTGCCTTTTCGCCTGACAAAATGCCAGCGTATGTTCCAGAGTCTGAAACCGTAGCAA
>CAZNAK010000152.1:4333-6016 GCA_964570645.1 uncultured Cytophagales bacterium
GCCGCTACCCACCTACATCACTTTTTTGGAACGCGAGTACCCGCTAGTAAGTCAGCGGTTTTTTCAGGTACAGCATAAAGGGATGGCTATTGGATTCCCCAAAAATAGCACTTGGAAGCCGCTATGGGAAAGCTTTTTTGCAGCACCAGCAACAGCCCAACAAGTTCAAGAAATCATCAGGAAATATCTGGGAAAAGAAGCCGCCCGACTCGCCAAAGAGCTAAACAACAAAGATACTTTGCAGGAGAATCGTGTTGAAATCTTGGAGACCGAACGCCGCATTCGCGATGCACAGCTAGCCAATAAGCAACGCATCCTCGATAGTCAACGCTGGGGTATTTTTATTACAAGCGGGGCATTTTTACTGGTCTTACTAATTGCGGTACTCTTGTACCGCCTTAACCTAAGCCGTTTGCGTGCGCAACGTCAGCTAAAGCAGCAAAACCTTCAGCTCGAACAACTTAACCAAGAAAAAAACTATCTGATTGGGGTCGTAGCACATGATCTTCGTAACCCTTTGACAAGCTCATTGAGCTTAGTCGAACTTTTTCGTGACCCTGAGCTTCCGCCCGAAGATCGCAAGGAGATCGCCATCCAGCTCGATAAAATACTTCATCGCATGGACGGCATGATCAACCGCATTCTGGATGTCAAGGGCATCGAGTCAAATCAACTGGTTGTGGAGCGTACTCTGATCTCTCTGACGCAAGTCGTGGAGGAAGTCATCACCGAACACGCGAGCAGGGCATTTGAAAAGCGTATTTCACTAGATACCAGTTTGCAAAGTATTCGATATGAAGCAGACCTGACTTACTGGCGACAGATTGTCGATAACCTACTTTCCAACGCCATTAAGTTCTCGCCCTTAGATAGTCAAATCCAGGTTCGTTTGTTCCGAATCGAAGGGCAAATCCGGCTCGAAATTCAAGATCAAGGTCCCGGCATCCACCAAGAAGAAATATCAAAACTGTTTTTACCCTACGAAACGCTTTCCGCCCGCCCTACCGACGGAGAAACCTCCACGGGTCTAGGGCTTTCCATCGTAAGACGTTACGTAGAGGCACTTGACGGGCACGTTTGGTGTGAAAGTAATCCCAAAAAGAAGCGCGGCACAACTTTTATCGTAGCATTTCACAACTGAGCTTGAATCATTTTAGCTGTTTGGGCAAACTCCTCCTGCGTAAGCTCCACACGCGGGTTTGAGAAACGAAGGTCAGCCTCGGTATCAATCGGAATCAAATGAATGTGTGCATGAGGGACTTCAAGCCCCAGAACGGCGGTTGCGATACGGGTGCAAGGAATGGCTTTTTCAAGTCCTACGGCGACTTTTTTTGCAAAAAGATGCAATCCCGTATAGGTATCATCATCAAGGTCAAAAAGATAGTCCACTTCCTGCTTGGGGATCACGAGCGTATGCCCGCGTTTTAGTGGACGAATATCCAGAAAGGAAAAATAACGATCGTCTTCCGCAATCTTATGGCATGGAATCTGGCCTGCGATAATTTTAGAAAAAATACTTGCCATACATCATCGAAGTTTAGTGATACAATGAAGGTACAGAAATCTTCGCCTTTTTGCGTGTCATTAACCCTATTTTACAATGAATTATTTTCATTGATTTGGCTTTAAAATAAAAATAAACGAAATTATATCCATTTAAAATAAAAATAACATATACTTTAC